>JAURJS010000020.1 GCA_030832135.1 Candidatus Planktophila sp. | reverse complement strand
TGGTCAGATACGACCAAGAAAATCCCAAGAATTAAATAGAGGACTCCACCGGTAATTGCCACCTGGTAACGACGGTGGATTTCAGATGGACCGATATTGCAAGAACCTGCGAGGTAATCAGACATGGGTAGAGTCTAGAAGTAAGAGGTCACTTCGCACTGAATGAAAATCTCTCAATAAGAGAAAGTAAGAAAAAGTAAGAAAAGCTTGTGCGGGAGGCGGGACTTGAACCCGCACGCCGGAGCACCAGTTCCTAAGACTGGCGTGTCTGCCATTTCACCACTCCCGCATACATCTCAAGGCAGTTTCATATGAGATGCAGGGGAAAGAGTAAGGCTTCAAGGCGCTCACACCAAAATCGCGCTCTTGTCGGGATACGCACGGCTAAACTACGCAAATGTCCTCACTTGCAGATCAACTCGCAGCCTCTATTCAGGGGCTCGTTGCTGCTGCCATCGAGAAGGGCGAGCTCACAGGTTCAGCCCCTGAGTCGATTGTTTTAGAGCGCCCAAAGAATCGCGATCATGGTGATTACGCCACATCCATCGCCCTCCAATTGGCTAAGGCTGCCGGCAAGAATCCGCGCGAGGTTGCAACTCTTCTCCAAGGGGCGATCGAACAACTTCCTGGCGTAAGCAAGGTTGATATCGCGGGACCTGGATTTATCAATATCACTTTAGATCGAGCCAATCAGGCAGAGTTAGTGCGAGCCATTCTGAGCAGTGGAGCCACTTACGGATATGGGCAATCACTCAAGGGTGTTGCAGTTAACCTCGAATTCATTAGCGCTAACCCAACAGGTCCTTTGCACTTAGGTCACACACGTTGGGCTGCTGTGGGAGATGCGCTCGGCCGCGTCCTTAAAGCTGCCGGCGCAAAGGTCACGCAAGAGTTTTATATCAACGACCGTGGTCGACAGATGGATCTCTTCGGTCAATCTGTGCAGGCAGCCGCTCTCGGAAATCCAATTCCAGAAGATGGCTACCAAGGCGAATACATCAAGGAGCTTGCCAAGATTGTCGTTGCTGAAAATCCTGGAATAGCAACGAGTGAAGATTTCCGTGAAGCCGCCTACAGAGTCCAATTAGCAGAACAACAAGCAGTCCTTGAAACTTTCCACACCAAGTTCGATATCTGGTTCTCAGAGCGCTCGCTCCATGATTCCGGCGCTGTCGATCACGGCATGGAGAAACTTCGCGAGCAAGGCCATGTCTTTGAACAAGATGGCGCAGTCTGGCTTCGCACCACAGATTTTGGTGATGATAAAGATCGCGTTCTCATTAAAGAGAATGGCGAACTCACATACTTCGCTTCAGATACTGCTTATTACATCAATAAGCGCGAACGTGGCTCTGATATCTGTATTTATATGTTGGGTGCAGATCATCACGGATATATCCACCGCCTACGTGCCGTAGCTGCGTGCGCTGGTGATAATCCTGATTACAACATCCATGTTCTTATCGGCCAGCTGGTAAAGATTATGGAAGGCGGCGAAGAGGTAAAGCTCTCAAAGCGCGCTGGAACAATCATCACCCTTGCAGAGCTTGTTGAGAAGGTCGGCGTGGATGCGGCGCGCTACACACTCATTCGCTATCCGGTTGATACGCCGATGGTGATGGATATCGATATCTTGCGTAGTAACACCAATGAGAATCCGGTCTATTACGTGCAGTACGCACATGCTCGTATTGCTGCAGTGCTTCGCAATGTGGCTGAACTTGGAATTCCAACCGGGCTCGATCACTTTGATCCTGCTCAGCTCAACCATGATCGTGAAAATCAATTACTGGGAACGCTCGCTGAATTTCCTAGAGTTGTTGCGCAAGCAGCCGAACTTCGCGAACCACATCGCGTTGCACGATATCTGGAAGAGTTGGCTGGGGTCTATCACGGCTTCTATGCAGATTGTCGAGTGCTTCCATTGGGCGATGAAGCGATTGCGCCAATCCACTCTGCACGTGCAAATCTCTGCGCTGCAACGATGCAAGTGATTGCCAATGGTCTCGACTTACTTGGCGTCAGTGCACCGGAGCGTATGTAATGAGCACAGCATCAATCTGGTCAAAAAATATCTCCTTCGTAAATGGTGAAGTCGCGCTCTCTGGCATCCCAGCATCACAATTGGCAGCAGAGTTTGGTACTCCCACCTTCTTCCTTGATGAAGATGCCTTCCGCACCCGCGCAGCAGCATGGCGCGATGGACTCAAGGCAGAGTTTGGCGATAAGGCGGGCCAAGTTTTCTATGCCTCAAAGGCCTTTACCTGCACAGCTGTCGCCCACTGGATCTCCGAGATAGGAATCGGAATTGATGTTGCAACTGGGGGAGAGCTAGCAGCTGCACTCGCAGGTGGAGTTGATCCTTCGCAAATTGAAGTACATGGAAATAATAAATCTCTCGCTGAGATTGATCGCGCAGTCTCCATCGGAGTTCACACAATCGTGATGGATTCGCTCTATGAGATTGATCGAGTTGCAGCGGCAGCTCGCAAACACAGTAAGCGCCAAGCAGTTCTGATTCGCCTCACGCCTGGCATTGAAGCCCATACCCATGAATCAATTTCAACAGCCCATGAAGATGTGAAGTTTGGATTCTCAATTGCATCAGGTGCGGCATGGGCTGCAGTTGAAAAGATTGCGACCTTCCCAGAGCTAGAGTTGCGTGGAGTTCATTGCCATATCGGCTCGCAAATCTTTGGAACAGAGGCTTTTGAGATGGCGGCAGATCGCCTCCTTGGATTTATGGCGAAGTTCCGCGATGCATATGGGGCAGAACTTCCAGAGCTAGATCTTGGTGGGGGATATGGCATTGCTTATCTCCCTCATGAAATTACTGTTGAGCCGGCAGATGTTCTGCCGACGATAGGTAAAGCAGTTCGTGAGGCATGTGCAAAGTACTCACTCGCACTTCCAACTGTCTCCATTGAGCCGGGTCGCAACATTGTTGGTCCAACGATGTTCACCTTGTATGAAGTGGGAACAGTAAAAGATGTTGTTATTGAAGATGGAACAGTTCGTAAGTACATCTCAGTCGATGGCGGAATGAGCGATAACGCTCGAACTGCCCTCTACGATGCTGAATACTTTGCAACCATTGCGCAGCGCACCTCATCCGCACCCACCGTTCAATCTCGATTAGTGGGAAAGCATTGCGAGACCGGCGACATCATTATTCGAGATATCCAACTTCCATCAGATGTAATCCCAGGCGATCTCATCGCCACACCTGCAACTGGCGCCTATGGGCGCTCGATGGCGAGCAATTACAACCATGTGCCTCGTCCCCCTGTTGTAGCTGTAATTGATGGAAAGGCACGTGTAATCGTGCGCCGCGAGACCGAGGCTGATTTGCTCGCTCTCGATGTAGCCAAGATGTGAAAGAATCACCCTCATGACCCGAGCAGATAAACCAGTACGTATTGGCATGCTTGGCTGTGGCGTTGTCGGCAGCGAAGTCGCACGTTTGCTCCTTGCCGATACCGACGAGCTCTCAACCCGCGCAGGGGTAAAGATCGAGCTCTCCCGCATCGCCGTCCGAACCATCAAGGATTACCCAGGTATCAACCCAGCGCTCTTCACAACTGATCCATTCTCAATCGTCAATGACCCAGAGATCGATTTGATTGTTGAGGTCATGGGTGGAATCGAACCTGCCTACGAACTCGCACTTTTAGCGATCAAGAATCGCAAATCAATTGTGACCGCCAACAAGGCCTTGCTCGCAAGCCACGGCGCAGAGCTCTTTACTGCGGCATATGCACAAGGTGAAGATATTTATTACGAGGCATCAGTTGCTGGTGCAATTCCAATCATTCGTCCGCTTCGTGATTCACTCGTCGGTGACTTCGTCATCCGCGTTATGGGTATCGTCAACGGCACAACCAATTACATCCTCACCAAGATGCACGAAGAGGATAAAGAATTCGCAGTTGCCCTCAAAGAGGCACAGGATCTTGGTTATGCCGAAGCTGATCCAACTGCAGATATCGAAGGCTTTGATGCCGCGGCAAAGGCTGCAATTCTCTCTGGCCTTGCTTTCCACACTCGCGTCACTGTCTCAGATGTCTACCGCGAAGGTATTTCAAACATCACTCTTGAAGATGTGAAGTTGGCTAAGGACCTCGGGTATGTCATTAAGTTGCTTGCAATCGCAGAGCTAACTCCGGCAGATGAAATTTCTGTTCGCGTGCATCCAGTAATGATTGAGAAGTCACACCCACTGGCATCGGTTCGCGATGCGTTTAATGCGGTCTTCGTAGAGGCAGAATCAGCGGGACCTTTGATGTTCTACGGACGCGGAGCGGGTGGTGCACCAACTGCATCTGCAATTCTCGGAGATGTTCTTGCGGTATCTCGCCACATTGCTCATAACGCAGTTGGCCAGCGCGAAACTGATTACGCAGATCGCGATATCGCACCGATTGAAACAACAAAAACTAAGTTCTTAATTCGCCTCGTTGTGCAAGATAAACCAGGTGTTTTGGCTGCAATTGCACAGGTCTTTGCTGCTCAAGGTGTCTCGATTCAGACAGTGGACCAGAATGGTCGCGACGCAGATGCTGAATTGATTATCGTGACCCACCTTGCAACTGAAGGTGAACTCAAGTCAACAGTTGATGCACTTAAGCAGATGGATATCGTCAGCAAGATTTCAAGTGTTATTCGGGTAGAGGGAGCGAGTGCCTAATGGGTTTCTTTAAGAAGAAGGAAGGCGCACATCAATGGCTTGGCGTCATTGAAGAGTATCGCCACCGCTTACCTGTCAGCGCAAAGACTCCAGTCGTATCACTTCGCGAAGGTGGCACACCACTTATCTACGCATGCAATCTCTCTGAGATGCTTGATAACGAAGTCTGGGTAAAGTTTGAAGGAATTAATCCAACTGGCTCATTTAAAGATCGCGGAATGACAATGGCGATCTCTAAAGCTGCTGAAGATGGAGCCAAGGCAGTTATCTGTGCTTCAACTGGAAATACATCTGCATCTGCTGCAGCGTACGCGGTGAAGGCGGGAATGGTTCCAGCGGTACTTATCCCTGAAGGCAAAATCGCGATGGGAAAGCTTGCACAAGCCGTTGCACATGGCGCAACTTTGCTGCAGGTGCAGGGCAACTTTGATGATTGCTTAGTTCTTGCTCGCGAACTTTCCGAGAAGTACCCGGTATCACTTGTTAACTCTGTAAATCCATATCGCATCGAAGGACAGAAGACAGCAGCATTTGAAGTTGTCGATCTTCTCGGTGATGCACCAGATATTCACACCTTGCCAGTTGGTAATGCAGGAAATA
>JAURJS010000105.1 GCA_030832135.1 Candidatus Planktophila sp. | reverse complement strand
TACCTCTCTGATTGCTACCTTGCCGGTGCAGGTGCAGACCGCAGTCCTTGAATCATTTGTGAGCTCTTTCCATGTTGTCTTCTTAGTGGCAGCACCTCTTGTAGCAATTGGTTTCTTCGTCTCTCTCTTCCTCCGTGAGACCCCGCTTCGCACATCAGAAGATTATGCGGCAGCTCGAAATGAATCTGCAGGCGAGGCCCTAGGTTGATTTCACTTGGCTAAATCACGGTTATTTAAGATCAAGAACCCCCTTCGCGAGTTTCCTCGTGAAGTTGGGGTTCTTGTCTTTGCCTCTTTCTTTGTCGCAGTTGGTTTTGGAATTATTGCGCCGACCCTTCCCCTCTTCGCAAGTTCATTTGGCGTCAACCATGCACAGGTCGGTGCAATTCTCTCCGCCTTTGCATTTGCTCGATTTGCAAGTGGGCTCGTTGCCGGAAAATTAGTTGACACTTTCGGTGAGCGTTTGGTCTATACCGTGGGAATTGGTTTTGTGGCCCTCTCATCAGCTGCAGCTGCAATGGCTCAGTCATACTCCCAACTGCTGCTCTTTCGTGCAGCTGGAGGCCTTGGATCTTCCATGTTCTCTGTAGCGGCGGGTTCACTTCTACTTCGCGTTGTCAGCGATCATCAACGTGGCCGAGCACAATCTCTCTATAATGGCTCCTTCCTCATCGGTATGGTGGGCGGTCCTGTTGTAGGCGGTGCGCTCTCTGGATTCTCACTCCGTGCGCCACTTGCTATCTATGCTGTCTTGCTTGCCATCTCAAGTATCTCTGCTGGCTTCCTATTGCGCGGATCCACTCTCGCGGCAAAGCCAGAGGGTAAGAGCGAGAAGACATCACTGCGTGAAGCTCTTGCCTTAAAGCCTTATCGCATTGCGTTGGTCATCTCATTTAGCACTGGATTTATTATCTTTGGAATGGGTCGTTCGATTGTTCCGCTCTTCATGGTGGAGGAGATGCAGGTATCAACGACATATATGGGCGTTGGCTTCACACTCGCATCAATTGTCAATGGTGCGCTCTTGCTTCGCGCCGGACGCATCTCTGATGAGAAGGGACGTCGCCTAGTTGCTATCGTCGGATCCTCTGCTCTATTTATCTCTACCGCTCTCCTCCTGGTCACTGTGCAATCGTGGATCTTCTTTCCCGCGATGATCTTCTCTGGAGTAGCAGGTGCTTACTTAGCGACTGTTCCGGGAAGCTTGATTGGAGATGTTCTCAAAGGTAAAGGTGGACAGGTCATTGCACTCCAGCAGATGTCCGGCGACTTTGCAGCGATGGTCTCGCCCATCCTCCTCGGCGCCATCTCTGATGCAGGTGGATTTAGGCCAGCATTCTTAGTGGCAACCATTCTTATGGCTGCCGTGGTTCTCGTCTCTACCCGCATCCCGGAGACGCGTAATTCTGTTCATCCCACAGGCTGACTTAGAATCTGCCCATGCGAAAGATGAGTAGATGGGTCTTTATTCTGGCCGTAGCTGCTCTCTTCGCCACGCTCTTTTCACCTATCTCTTACGCCCTCACCGTCACAGCATCAGGTGATAGCGCCGGCTTATGCACACAGAACGTTTCAGCGACGACCGGCGTAATAGTTACTAAAGATGGAGCAGATTGCGTTGTGCAATTTACGACCGCCTCCACGATTACTTGGACTCCTCAATATGCGATCTCTGCTCGCTATCTCGTTGTAGGAGCTGGTGGTAGCGGTACTCGCGGTTATTGTGGTGTCTATTGGGGACAAGGCGGAGGCGGCGGTGAAGTGCTCACCGGTACTGGACTCAATCTCGCAGCAAATACACCGGTATCAATAACTGTTGCAGCTGCAACAGGACGTGCAGGTGATTGCAATCCAGGTGGTGGAGTCGATGGAACTGCATCCGTGTTGGGTTCACTCACAGCACGTGGTGGAAAAGCATCGCTCAATAGCGCAACAAATAACGCTGGTGCAAAAGGTGGCGTGAGTGGAAATGGAAATTTAGGTGGCGTTGGAACGGCCAATGGCGCTTCAGGTTGTACCACGGGAAATTGCCAAGTAGGTGGTGGTGGTGGAGCAGGCGCTGCAGGATCTGGAAAGAATGGTGGCGCAGGAATTAACTCAGACATCGTCACCATCGGCACCAATGTGATGTTCGGCAGTGGTGGTGCAGGTTGGGCAGGATCTGGAGATCCTGGAACAGCTTTCTCTGGTGGCGCCGTTTCAGGATCAACCTGTGATGCTCCGGCCAATCGAGGAGGTGGTGGTGCAGATTGCAGCGGCTCTGCAACTACTGGTGGTTCTGGTGGCTCTGGGTTTGTTGTTGTTCGCTACACGTATAACAACCCTCCCGCTATCAGTGCATTCGCTGGCGCAACAACTGCGACTTATTCATCAAATGAGAACATAGCGGGCCTCTACTCTCTCGGTGCAACAGATTCAGATGCCGGTACAACTCTTACTTATTCGCTTACCGGCACAGATGCCAATGACTTTGCGATTAGTGGAAGTGGCACGCTCTCATTTTCACCAGCGCCAGATTTTGAAGCGCCTACGGACTCTGATGCAAATAACACATATGTGGTAATCACTTGGGTCTCTGATGGCATGCTCAGTGACTCTCAAACAGTGACAATCACGGTCAATAACCTTACTGAGAACGGCACAATCACGCTTCCCTCAATCACCGGTTCTCCCACTAAGGGTATAAACCTGACTGCCACAGTCACGGTGAATACTGCAGGAAAGGTCGCCTTCTTAATTGATGGCAAGCGCGTTGTGGGCTGCCTCTCCAAGGCAACATCAGGTACTTATCCAACACTTACAGCGACCTGCACGTGGAAACCTGCAAGACTAGGAAGACAGTTTCTCACTGCGATATTTACGCCAACGAACAACACCTTTGCATCAGCGACCTCACAGCCACAGATGATCTGGGTCGTGAAGCGAAGTGGTCTTCGTTAAATACTACAGTCCCTTGAGTGCGCTCACTACCTTCGTAAGTGAAGCCTTGGCATCACCAAAGAGCAGAGTTGTCTTAGGATCATAGAGAAGTTCATTCTCAATACCTGCAAAGCCAGGGCGCATTGAGCGCTTGAGGAAGATGATATTTGCTGACTCTGAAACCTTAAGAATCGGCATTCCGTAGATAGGACATCCTGGTGTGTTCTCAGCTGCTGGGTTAACAACATCGTTTGCACCAATTACGATCGCAACATCGGTCTGTCCAAATGTTGGGTTCACATCTTCCATCTCAGCTAGTTGTTCATAGGGAACATTTGCTTCAGCAAGTAGGACGTTCATATGTCCCGGCATACGACCTGCAACTGGATGAATTCCATATGCAACATCAATGCCCTTTGAGATCAGCAGATCTGCCATCTCACGGACTGTGTGCTGTGCTTGGGCAACAGCTAAGCCAAAGCCAGGAACAATGACAACGCGACGTGCATAGTTAAGGAGGATTGCCACATCTTCAGGTGATCCCGACTTCACTGGACGTTCCTCACCTGCTGCCGCAACATCTTGTGGCTTAGCCGTGAATGCTCCGAAGAGGGTGCCAAAGAGAGAGCGACCCATCGCCTCTGCCATAAGACGGGTGAGGATGGTTCCTGAAGCACCGACCAAGGTTCCTGCGATGATCAGCAACGTTGAATCAAGGACATATCCACTTGCTGCAACGGTGAGGCCAGTAAATGCGTTGAGAAGTGAGATAACGATAGGGACATCGGCACCTCCTACTGGCAGTACGAAGAGAACGCCAAAGAGGAGCGATAAAGCAGCCAAAATCAAGAGTGGATTGGTGCCGAGCGCCTGAACAACCCAGATTGAAACTCCCAAGACCGCTACGAGGTTTGCTGCAATAACAAAGCGACCACCTGGAAATACCACAGGGCGTGTAGTCATCAACTCTTGAAGCTTTAAGAAGGTGATGATGGATCCGCTGAAGGAGACGCAGCCAACAACGACGGTAAAGACAGTGAAGATCACCTGCGCCGTTGTGGCATCGCTACCAAGATCAAGATATTCAACAATTGCAACGAGCGCTGCAGCTCCGCCACCAACACCGTTAAAGAGAGCAACGAGCTGAGGCATATTTGTCATCTGCACTTTGCGGGCTGCCGGAACGCCAACGATTAGACCGACGGCGAGAGCTCCGAGAATCCATCCCATATTCTTAAAATCTTCTAGGTGGAAGAAGACCATCACAATTGCAATCGTCGCACCTGCTGCACCGAGAAGATTTCCGCGACGAGCAGTCTTTGGATGTGAGAGACCCTTGAGGGCCAAGATAAAGAGAACGCCTGCACCGAGACCGATGATGTCATAGAGGAAATCGCTCACTTCTGTTCACCGCCCTTCTTAGGCTTAAACATTTCGAGCATGCGGTCTGTTACGACAAAGCCTCCAACAACGTTAATAGTTGCCAAGATAATCGCAGCTACGGCTAAGCCAAGTTCAAGGTTTCCCTTTGCCTCATTGGCCACGATGATTGCTCCTACCAAGATCACACCGTGAATTGCGTTAGCACCAGACATCAGTGGCGTGTGGAGCGTTGAAGAGACCTTAGAGACTACTTCAAATCCGACAAAGACAGCGAGAACGAAGATTGAGATAACTGCTATTGGCTCCATTTACTTCGCCGCCTTTACTTCAGGAGTACGTCGAGCACCGGCATGTGTGACCGCTGCTCCATTGATGATTTCATCTTCAAAGTTGAGGTTGATTGCAAGCTCAACAGCTGCCTTATCGTCCTTAGCAGGGGCTGCTCCTTGGGTAAGCAATGTCAGCAGATTTACGACATTTCGAGCGTATAAACTCGAAGCATGGAAGGGAAGTTGACTCGGGACATCTTTACCGCCCCAGATGCGCACTCCCCCTGCAGTCTCAATAATTTCACCTGGCTTTGATCCTTCAACATTTCCGCCGGTTTCAGCAGCCAAGTCCACAATGATTGTGCCCGGCTCCATCGCATCGACCATATCTTGTGTCATCAGACGAGGAGCAGTTCTTCCTGGCACAGCAGCAGTTGTGATCACTACATGTGACTTTGCAATATAGGGAGTTAAGAGTTCGCGTTGCTTGGCAGCGCGTTCTTCTGTCATCTCACGGGCATAACCACCAGCACCTTCAAGTGCATCAAGTTCTAATTGGATGAATGTCGCACCCATTGAGCGAACTTCATCAGCAGATGCTGGGCGCACGTCGTAGGCAGAGACAACAGCGCCGAGTCTGCGAGCGGTGGCAATTGCTTGCAACCCTGCAACGCCAGCACCTAAAACAAGAACCTGGGCTGGGGTCACAGTTCCTGCAGCGGTCATTAATAGTGGAAAGAACCGTGGAGATAACTCTGCACCAACAAGTGCTGCTCGATATCCCGCACAGAGGGCTTGTGATGTGAGCGCATCCATTGACTGCGCTCGAGAGATTCGTGGAACTAATTCAAGAGAGAAGGCGGTGACGCCCGCTGCAGCTGCGGCATCGATTGAATCTACCGATGTGGTTGGAGAGAGAAATGAGATTGTTACCGCGCCGCTCTTGAGTGACTTCATCTGAGCGGGATTGAGCGGCTGCACAGAGAGAACAACATCTGCGCCACCTAAAACATCCCCATTAACGACAGAAGCACCTGCAGATCGGTAGAGATCATCAGATGCTTGAGAGGCAACTCCGGCGCCGCTTTCGATGGCGACTTCATAGCCCAGCTTGGTTAATTTAGATATGACATCGGGGACGAGAGCTACGCGCTTCTCTCCCTCTCGAACTTCCTTTGGGACGGCTACTCTCATGAATTAAGGCTACTTGGGAGATGATGGAGTTGCTAGGTGTAGTACTAGTGCGTATTCGCCTTCTTCTCAATTACCTCCGCTTGGGAGCGGAAATCTCGCCTGAACCCATCGCCGTTAAAGTGGTTGGGACGGTGACTGTCTGGACTTCGCTGATATCGCCATTGATCCGAGAGAAGAGCATCTCGATCGAACGCCGACCCATCTCGGCCAAATCTTGCTTCACCAGCGTTACCGCCGGTCTTAAGAGCTCTGCCCCTGGGATATCGTCAAAGCCGACAAGAGCAACTTTCTCTTCCAACTTCTCTGCGCGAAGCGCTTTCATCGCAACCCAAGTCAACAAGTTCTGGGTGGCAAAGATTGCAGTAGGTGCATCAGCACTTCTTAATACTTTGCGCACCTCAGCGATTGCACTCTCTTCATTCTCCAAGCCGCGAAGAACTAATTTCTTATCTAATCCAAACTTCGCACTCTTCAACGCCTTTGCATAACCTTGATAACGCTCTTCGGCTGTGTAGATGGCTGGGTCATCTCCTAAGAAGAGAATTCTTTGATGTCCAAATGAAATGAGATGGTTAACAGCTTCAGAGGAGCCTTCTCTATTTGTTGAAAGAACAGCATCTGCTTTGAAATTCACAGGAGGTCGGTCGATAAATCCGAAGTGCATTCCTTTGGCGACTTCGCCTTTGAGATATGCATGATCGTTTCCAGATGGGGCAATGAGTAGGCCATCGACTCTTCGCGAGATAAAGAGATTGACTAATTCATGCTCGCGCTCTGGCTCTTCATCCAAACTACCTGCCAGAATGATGTAACCATTCTCAGCTGCATAATCTTCATAGATTCGATAGAGGGATGCTGAGAAGGGGTTGGAGATATCTTCAAGGAGGATTCCGATTGTATTGGTCTTGCCATTTGTTCGACGCAGCGAACCTGCAGTCATATTTGGAGTGTAGTTAAGCTTCTTTGCAGCTTTTAAAACCTTCTCAGTGAGCACCGGATCAACTGTGGGGACTGAGTTAAAGACGCGCGAGACTGTCTTTAGGCTCGTCCCCGAGAGCGCAGCTACTTCACGCATCGTTGGACGCGCAAGCGTTCTCCTTGGATTCATTATGTAAAGGGTAAGGGATTTAGTCGATTAGGCCAGTGATTGTGCCGAGAAGGCTCTCAGCATCAAAGGTTGAGGTCGGAGCATCAGCGACAATCTTGCCCAGGCGCAACACGACAATTCGATCGGTGACCTGAAGAACGTGAGGCAGGGTATGAGAGATGAATATGACCCCAAGGCCACGCTCCTTCGCCGCCTTAATCACTGCCAACACTTCTCCTGCCTGACGTGCACCCAGATGGTTAGTTGGTTCGTCCAAGATAATAACTTTGCTTGCCCATGAGACTGCGCGACCGATTGCGACCGCTTGACGCTGACCGCCAGAAAGTTGAGAGACTGAGCGATTTGATTGTGGAACGGCAATTCCAACCTTCTCGAGATTCTCATGAGCTACGAGATCCATCTCTTTCTTAGCTAAGAAGCCGAGCTTTCCAAGAACGCCCTTCACATATCTTTCACGACCGAGGAAAACATTTGCACTCACTGAAAGATGTGGTGCAAGTCCGGAATCCTGATAAAGCGTTTCAACGCCAGCTTCAAGGGCGGCACGTGGAGAAGTCCAATTACGTTCAACACCTTCTAGCAGAACTTTGCCTTCACTTGGTTGGTGAGCACCGGATAGAACCTTAACGAGAGTGGACTTACCTGCGCCGTTATCTCCAACAAGGCCAATTACCTCACCGGCATGGATCTTGAGCGAGACATCATTAAGGGCGATAACAGAACCGTAGGATTTAGAGACGTTCTGAACTTCATAGAGCGGTGCTGAAGAGTGAGCTGTAGACATGTCGGACCCCTACTTCTTCTTCTTAAAGAGATTTGATAATGACCGTGAATTCTTGCCCTTTACATTCTTGCGACTTTCTTGAAGTAGAACAGCAACAGCAATCAAAATCGCTACAACTACCTGCTTCCAGTTAGCTGCGACATTGATGATGATCAAGCCACTAGTAACGGTGGTGAGAATAAGTGCGCCAAGTACAGTGCCAGAGAGTCGACCTTCGCCTCCGGTTAACGCTGCTCCACCAATAACGACCGCTGCGATAGCTTGTAGTTCACCACCGAGTCCTGAAGTTGGAGCACCTGATCCAAGTCGAAGGTAATAGTAGAAACCAGCGAAGCCAGCGAGAACACCAGAGAGCATGTAAATCTTCGCTAAATGGCGCTGAGTATTAATACCTGCAGCACGGGCTGCGAATTCATTTGAACCAATTGCAAATGTGTAGAGTCCAAAGCGCGCCTTGTGGAGGAGAAGTCCTAAGAAGAAGACGATGGCGACGATTGCAAGGCCTGGGTATGAGAATGGACCGACCTTTGCAACGCTAAGTTGAATAGCAGCATCTGGTCCACCACCGATAGGTCCGCCGCCGGTAAGAACAATCGCAAGGCCTGCACCTGCGCCCATTGTTACCAGTGTTGCAATAAAGGGAACCATATTTGCTTTAGTGATGAGGAAGGCGTTAATTGCACCGACCAATAAACCAATAGCTGCAGAGATAAGGAATCCAAGAATAAGAACAGTTGTGGCGCTGTGGCCATCTTCAGTCAGTGAGCGGATTGCAAGTGCGGATACAACACCAGAGATCGCAACTGTCGAGCCAACAGAGAGATCAATTCCGCCAGAAATGATGACAAAGGCCTGACCGACAGCAATGAGGACAATCGGTGACCAATCAGAGATGATGTTTCCGAAGACAGCATTAGAGAAGAAGATGGGGTTCTGAGAAGTGAAGAAGGCAATCATGCCTAAGAGAACGAAGAGGAGCATTGCTTGCTGATTGGATGCTATTAACTTTGCGCGTTCTGCAAGCGTTTTCACTTTATCTCCTGATTACTGTTGATGTTCGGGCTTAATGTACTACGGGTAAGTGGGCTGGCCTTGAGAGAACTCAAAACCAGCCCACCTTCACCCGGGAGTAAATTACTTACTTAGCTACGTATGTGTACTTCTTGAGGTCTGCAGCTGATGTCTTTGCAGTGAGGACCTTGTTAGGAATAACAACTTCCTTCTTGATCTTTGCAATTTCAGCAGCATTCTTGTCAAGAGTTGCAACCAAGTACTGGATAGCTAGACGTGCTTCAGCAGCTGGATCCTGTGCAATAAGAGCTGTGAAAACGCCCTTCTTGATAAGAGCAACGTTTGCTGGGTATGCGTCATAACCAATGAGCTTGATCTTGCCTGTGAGGCCCTTAGCCTGAAGTGCAGCAGCTGCACCAGCGGCGTTTGTTCCGTCAATTGCGAAGATACCAGCTAGATCTGGGTACTTTGTGAGCCAGTTAGAAACGTTTGTGTTTGCAACTGATGGCTGTGACTGTGAGTAAGCCTTCTCAACAACCTTGATACCTGGGTACTTCTTCTTGATCTGAGCTGT
>JAURJS010000104.1 GCA_030832135.1 Candidatus Planktophila sp. | reverse complement strand
GTCTAGGTAAAGGGCTCACCGCATCAAGTCTTGGCCGCCTCTTAGTAGCCCGCGGAATCCGCGTGACGATGCAGAAGCTCGATCCCTACCTCAACGTTGATCCTGGAACTATGAATCCATTTCAACATGGTGAGGTCTTTGTGACCGATGATGGGGCAGAGACAGATCTCGATATTGGCCACTATGAGCGCTTCCTTGATCGCAATTTGGAAGGTTCGGCAAATGTCACAACCGGTCAGGTGTATTCACGAGTAATCGCACGTGAACGTCGAGGTGAGTATCTCGGTGAGACCGTTCAGGTAATTCCTCATATCACAAACGAGATTAAAGAACGCATGCTCGGCAATGATTCACCTGAGATTGATGTGGTCATCACGGAAATTGGTGGCACTGTTGGCGATATTGAATCTCAACCATTTCTTGAGGCGGCGCGTCAGATTCGCCAAGAAGTAGGTCGCGATAATGTCTTCTATCTACACATCTCACTTGTTCCCTATATCGGACCATCTGGTGAGTTGAAGACAAAACCAACCCAACACAGCATTGCAGCTCTTCGCAGTATTGGTATCGCACCTGATGGAATCGTGCTCCGTTGCGATCGCCCAATACCTGAGGGAATTAAGAAGAAGATTTCATTGATGTGTGATGTCGACATTGAAGCCGTCGTAGCTGCTGTGGATGCACCATCAATTTATGACATTCCGAAGGTACTCAATAGCGAGGGACTTGATTCCTATATCGTGCAACGTCTTGGACTCGGCGGACATGATGTTCAATGGGATGAATGGGATGCCCTCCTTGAGAAGGTGCATAACCCGAAGCATCATATTCGAGTTGGCCTTGTTGGAAAGTACATCGATCTTCCTGATGCTTATCTCTCCGTCTCTGAAGCCCTTCGCGCTGGAGGCTTTGCAAATAATGCAAAGGTAGAGATTGTCTGGATCCCAAGTGATAACTGCGAAACGCCAGAGGGTGCAAAGAGCCAACTCTCAACACTCGATGCAATCTGTGTTCCGGGTGGTTTCGGTATTCGCGGAATCGAAGGAAAGCTCGGAGCTCTTAAATTTGCTCGCGAGAATAAGATTCCAACTCTTGGGTTATGTCTTGGACTGCAATGTATGGTGATTGAGGCAGCTCGCAATCTCGCCGGAATAGCAGATGCAAGTTCTGCGGAATTCACTCCAGAATCTGGAACCCATGTCATTGCAACGATGGCTGAGCAGATGGATATCGTAGCTGGCGAGGCAGATATGGGTGGCACGATGAGACTTGGCCTCTATCAGGCAGAGCTCACACCTGGTTCTATTGTCGCGCAGGTCTATGGCGCCACCCAGATCTCTGAACGCCATCGCCACCGTTATGAGGTAAATAATAAGTACCGCGATCAGATCGCGGCATCAGGTATCAACTTCTCGGGTGTATTTGCTGAGAAGAACCTCGTTGAGTTCGTTGAACTTCCACGCGAGGTTCATCCATACTATGTCGGAACTCAAGCGCACCCAGAGCTTCGTTCCCGTCCTACACGTCCACACCCGCTATTTATTGGTTTGATCGCAGCAGCGATTGTAAAGAAAGGCTAGCCATGTTGATCGGTGTTCCAAAAGAGATCAAAGTACTTGAGGCGCGTGTTGCTCTCACCCCTGAAGGTGTCTCTGAATTTAGTCGAGCCGGTCACAAGGTAGTAATCGAGAAGGGCGCTGGCCTTGGATCTGCCATCACAGATGAGCAATACATCGCAGCTGGCGCATCTATTGAGGCAGATGTTGAGAAGATTTGGCGCGAAGCCGAGATGATTCTTAAGGTGAAGGAGCCAATAGAGGCCGAGTACCCGCGCCTTCGATCCGGTCAAATTCTCTTTACATATCTCCACCTCGCTGCGAGCAAGCCATGTACTGATGCACTGATTGCAAGCGGAACCACAGCTATTGCTTATGAAACGGTTGAACTCAACGGAACTCTTCCTCTTCTTGCTCCAATGTCTGAAGTTGCAGGTAGATTGGCAACTCAAGTTGGTGCAACTGCGCTCCAGAAACCACATGGTGGTCGCGGAGTTCTTCTCGGGGGAGTACCTGGTGTTGCACCTGGCAAAGTTGTTGTAATTGGCGGTGGCGTTGCAGGGTTGAACGCAGCCGTAATTGCAATGGGAATGGGAGCCGATGTCACCGTCCTGGATCGCTCACTTCCACGTCTTGCCTATATCGACACCATCTATCAGGGTCGCATCAAAACTTTGGCTTCAACCTATGGAGCAATTGATCGTGAAGTGAAGTCGGCAGATCTCGTTGTCGGCGCTGTATTGGTTCATGGCGCAAAGGCGCCAAAGCTTGTGAGTAACGAACAAGTTAAGGGTATGAAGCCTGGGGCGGTTTTGGTAGATATCGCAATCGACCAAGGCGGGTGCTTCGAAGATTCACGAGCCACGACACATGCAGAGCCGACATTTAAAGTCCATGAAGCAATCTTCTATTGCGTTGCAAATATGCCTGGTGCGGTCCCTGTTGCATCAACATATGCCCTGACTAATGCAACGCTTCCGTATGCGCTCTCATTAGCCAATAATGGATGGGAAGCTGCAATCGCGAAGGATTCTGCACTTGCAAAGGGGCTCAATGTCCATGCAGGAAAGATCCGCTATGAGGCGGTCGCGGTAGCTCATGGCTATTCAATGTAGCGTTGCCGTAGCAACTTACCTTGATCATCTCCGCATAGAACGCGGTCTCTCAGCAAACTCAATTTCTAGTTATGCAAGAGATTTGGCGAAATTCCAGGACCTCTTATTAGAGGGTTCGCTCGATTATTCCGCACTTACGGGATCAGATATTTCATCCTTAGTGGGCAAGTTATCTTTGAGCGGGCTGGCACCAACTTCAATCAATCGATTCCTCTCTTCACTCAAAGGCTTTTATAAATATGCCGCCCTTGAATATCAGATAACAAATCCAATGGGAGATATCGCGCAATTTAAAGTTGCAAGAAAGCTACCCAAGGCCCTATCTGTTGAAGAGATCTCACGCCTGATCGAATCCACAAATAATCCACTTGAGCCAACCCTGCTACGCGATCGGGCAATTCTAGAGATCCTCTACGGAACTGGTGCGCGCGTTGCCGAGTTGGTAGCCCTCGATATTCATGACATCTCAAAAGATAACTTCGATGGTGAAGACATCACGATTATGAAGTTAAGGGGCAAGGGCTCAAAAGAGCGCTTAGTCCCGATTGGAAAGTTTGCATTAACCGCGCTGGAAGATTACTTGGTTCGTCTGCGTCCTGGACTTGTCGCTAAGAATTCACAGAATGAGAGAGCGCTCTTTCTCAATGCTCGAGGTAAGCGACTTACGCGACAATCTGCATGGACAACAGTTCTCAAAGCCGCTGAAGCAGTTGGCCTCCAAGGGAGAGTATCGCCGCACGTCTTTCGACATAGTTATGCGACTCACCTGCTTGATGGGGGAGCAGATATCAGAGTGGTGCAGGAATTACTGGGCCATGCTTCTGTTACCACCACGCAGATTTATACCTTGGTAACAATAGATAAGGTGCGCGAAAGTTATACCCTCGCGCACCCTCGTTCTTAATATCTATTTATTAAAGCCCACGAAGGCGTCGAGCAAGAATGCTCTGTTCTCCCTTAGATTCAAGGTCAGCGATGATTACTGCGATTGATTCACGCACGATACGGCCGCGATCGACTGCAAGACCTAGATCGCCCCGCAACATCAAACGAGCTTGATCGAGATCAAATAGTTCATCAGGGGATAGGTAAACGGTGATCTTCTCATCGTGGCGTTCGCGACCTGAAGGTGATTTATCTGCCTGGGTAACGCGTCGACGTGGAATTGAGCGAACACCCTTCTTGCTCTTTGGAGCAGAAGATGTCACTGGAGCTGCAGGTGTTGGTGCAACTGTTGGCTCTGAAATTACCTCACGGACGGCTGAGAGTGCGGGGGCGTTATTGCGGAATAACTCATCTGCTCCTGGCAAGCTAGCTCTACGTGTCATCGTGCGCCTCCTCGTGAAATTAATTCGCGGGCTAGTCGTCGATATGACTGTGCACCCGCAGATGATGTTGCATAAGCTGTGATTGGCTCTCCGGCAACTGTTGCCTCAGAGAATCGAATAGATTTTGAGATAAGGGTGTCGAATACGACGCCAGGGTGACCTTCGATAATGCGAGAGATTACCTCACGATTGTGGAGAGTCTTCTTATCGAACATAGTTGCGATAATTCCAATGAGTTTGAGATCAGGGTTATACACCTCGCGAACCTTGCCAATGTTCTCTGAGAGCTCGATAAATCCATGCATCGCAAAGTTCTCGCACTGCATAGGGACAATGATTTCATCTGATGCAACGAGGGCATTGATTGCAAGGCGACCCATAGTTGGCTGGCAATCAATCAAGATAACGTCATACTCATTACGTAGTGGAGCGAGCGCCTTCTTGAGATAGAGATGGCCGGAGATGTCGCTTGAGAGCTTCATTTCGATTCCAACGAGATCCTTATTGGCAGGAAGGAAATCCAAATTTGCAACAGATGATTTGAGAACAATTTCATCAACGTTGGCATCCGGTGCTAGAAGTGCGTAGTAGACAGTATTCTCTAAAGGCAGTCGGTGGGCGTTTACGCCTAGACCGAGTGATAAGCCACCTTGAGGATCGAAGTCGACCAAGAGAACGCGACGACCAAGTTCGGCCAGAGCTGCACCGAGGCTAATTGTCGTAGTTGTCTTACCAACGCCACCCTTCTGATTAAAGATGGAGATGACCTTTGCTTGGCCATGGTCCGTAATAGGTGCAGGAACAGGGAAGTTCTGCTGGGTTCCCCCGAAGAGAGCTGTAGCGGTAACTACATCATCTTCAAATGTCGATTTAGCGTTCAAGCGTCAAACCTCTTTCTCAATTGGCGCGACTCTACGCCGGATATGCGTAAGGATGCAACTAGACCAAGTAAGGTTCGCG
>JAURJS010000019.1 GCA_030832135.1 Candidatus Planktophila sp. | reverse complement strand
GGTAAGGAGCTCCATAGCGGTCTCCAAGCTCTTCTTCTCATCACGACGACTACGTGGAACACCGATAAGTGAACCGACGAGGCCTGACTTGTTGAGTGAATCTGCCGCTGTTGCAACATTCTCAAGAGCTGTCATATCTCCAAATAGGCGGATGTTCTGGAATGTACGGCCAAGACCCTTACGTGCAATCTTGTATGGACGCAATCCAACTACTGATTCGCCGTCGACCAATACCTCACCTGATGTTGGTGTGTAGTAACCGGTAACAATGTTAAAGACTGTTGTCTTACCAGCACCGTTTGGTCCGATAAGTGCTGCAATCTCTCCCTCATTTACATGAAGGCTGACATTGTTGAGCGCTGTTACGCCACCGAACTTTACGAGAATATCTTTTACTTCAAGGAGCTTCTTTGTCATTTGCTCTTCTCCTGAAAATGTTCACGCTTCTTACGAGGAAGAAGGCCATTTGGACGTAGGTTCATCATGACCACCATAAGGAGGCCGAAGAAGATGATGCGGTAATCGCTGAGGAAGCGGAGCTTCTCAGGGATGTAACCGAGAAGGACGGCTCCGAGAATTACTCCCCAGATATTTCCCATTCCGCCGAGAACAACGGTCGCAAGAATCATGATGGAGAGGTTGAGCGTGAAGAGCTCTGGCTGAATCGAGCGGATCTGTGATGCATAGATTGCACCAGCCAGACCACCGACTGCGCCACCAATGATGAATGCCCAGAGCTTGTACTTAAGCGTTGCAACGCCCATAAACTCTGCAACATCCTCATCCTCACGGATTGCCTCCCATGCGCGACCTGGCTTGCGCTTGGTGAGGCGAAGTACACCCCAGATAACCAAGAGCAGGAAGGTCAAGGTGAGCCAGTAGTAAGGGCGTGGATCCATCACTGTGAATTCAATTCCGAAGATTGATGTTGGACCTGGGATGCCGGTGATACCCATTGCGCCACCGATAGCATCGGTATTGATTGCAATAATTCGAACAATCTCACCAAAACCTAGAGTGATGATTGCAAGGTAGTCACCGCGAAGACGAAGCGCTGGTAAGCCGAGAATGACGCCTGCGAGCATCGCAAAGGCCATCGCAAAAGGAACGATCTCCCAGAAGTTAAGCGCTGTGTGAATGCTCATCAGCGCATGTGTATATGCACCGATGGCAAAGAAGGCTACATAACCAAGGTCAAGGATTCCAGACTTTCCGACCACCACATTGAGACCTACAGCCATGAGGCTGAACATGATCAATGGATAGAAGAGAACGGAGCTAAATGAAGTCTCTGGAGTATCGATGACTGGGTTATTCAAGAGCGGAAGCGCATAGAAGAATCCGATGAGAACAACACGGAAGATAGTCTTCTGAACGGCAGTTGCTCCATCCCACCAATCGCCGAAGCGATCACGGAGATTAATGCCTTGGAGTTTTAACTTTGACATATTTACACTCTCGCTTTCTGAAGCGCTTCTCCGAAGAGGCCAGTTGGCTTAATCAAGAGAACAAGGACGAGGATTGCGAAGGTAACTACATCGCGCCAGTTATAGCCAAGGACCGCTGATGTGTACTGCTGAACGAGACCGAGTGCGAAGGAGCCATAAAGCGCGCCCTTCACATTTCCGATTCCACCAAGCACGGCAGCGGTGAAGGCAGAGATTCCGACGAGGAAGCCAACATTTGCCTTTGTTGTCTCGTAGAAGACCATGTAGAAGGCAGAGCCAACACCTGCAAGGACTCCTCCGAGAAGGAATGTGTAAGAGATGATGCGGTTGACGTTAACGCCCATGAGGATTGCTGTGCGCTCATCCTGAGATACCGCTCTAATTCCAAGACCCAACTTTGTGTGGTGGATGATTCGGTTGAGTGCGATAAAGATGAGAGTTGCTCCACCGATAACGAGCATCTTGTCGGCAGATAAATAGAGTGTTCCCCAGGTAAAGAATGGATCTTTATTGATCAAACGTGGGAAGTCGAGGTTTCTTGAATCTGTTAACTTGCGGAAAACCTCTACGAGGAAGAATGAGGCTCCGATTGCTGAGATGAGTGAGCTCAAACGGCTTGCACCCATATTACGTAAACGGCGATAGGCGACGATCTCGAGGAGAACAGCTGATCCACCACTGATGATGGCAGCTCCGAAAGCCACGAGAAGGAAGATGCCGGTAAATTTCATGATTGAAAGTGGATCTTCATAACCAGTAAATCCAAAGAGACCGATAATGAAGTAAACCACCATCGTGCCGATCATAAAGATTTCTGAGTGAGCAAAGTTAATGAGGCGCAATACACCGTAAACCAGTGTGTACCCGAGGGAGATGAGTGCATAGATAGCACCCACAACGATCCCGTCTAGGGCCAGCGACCAAAAGTTGGTATAGAGAATAGAAAAATCCACTGAAAATTCCTTTGGGTAATTAAAGCTGAGGTATTGCAACGCGTGGCAGATGCTACTGGAGCATCTGCCACGCGTTTATCAATATAACGGTGTTGAATCTAAGAGCTTATGAAAGCTGCTTAACCCAAACCATCTTGCCATTCTTGATTGTGTACTGGTTCATAACGATCTTATCTGGGTCACCAGTAGCTGAGAATGAGATTGTTGCGCCAACAGCCTTAACGACTGCCTCGCCCAACCATGTGTTGAGTGCTTCACGAGTTGTCTTACCAGCCTTGATTCCCTGAAGGAGAACGTATGCTGAGTTGTAAGCCTCGAGTGTGTAGAGACCGTGGTCACGGTTGAACTTTGCCTTGTATTCCTTAGCGAGTTCTGGTGCAACCTTCTCCATTGGAAGTCCTGGTGCTGTGAGGTATGTACCCTCAGCGTTCTTCTTAGCAAG
>JAURJS010000103.1 GCA_030832135.1 Candidatus Planktophila sp. | reverse complement strand
CAACCAAAGCAATGTTTAAAGTGAGAAGGAAGTTCTGAACCAGTCGCTGGTGACTCTGGATGGCGTTCAGGAATCACAGCTCCTGATGGAGGCGTAGTAGTGGGAACTCGGCTCATGAGAGAAGGTTACTTGATGAGTTACCCACTACCCTAGAACCGTGAGCACAAACCAGGTCTTTAAAGAAGTGATTCGCCCCCCATTGTGGCTAATCTGCTTCATCTACTTCATGCTCTTCTCAGTTGTCGTTGCTATCTGGGCCGCTTTTGACAATAACGCAGCGCTCAACGCCTTTGCCATATCGCTCGCTCTACAGGGCGCAATTTTGCATTGGATGACCTCAACTATTGAGGTGATAGATGGTGAACTCCGAATTAAGCGAGCTCATATCCCATTGCAATATTGTGGAGATGTTGAAGTGATATCGAAATCGAACTTTGGTTTTGAACGAACTCGAGGAGCTGATCCTGCTGCATTCTTCGCAATCACATTCTGGATCTCAGAAGGAATTAAAGTTGCGGTAAAGGATGATCGTGATCCAACGCCATATTGGTTGATTTCAACAAAGAAAGCTGCCGAATTAGCTGCGGCTCTCAGAACTTCAAAATAAGTTAGGCGCAATCCTTGCAGATTGACTTAGCGCCTTCGCCCTTAGCGAGCTGAGTCATATGGTGGATGAGATAGCAGCGTGAACATGTAAATTCATCAACCTGCTTTGGAACAACGCGCACAGCGAGTTGCTCTCCTGAGAGGTCAGCTCCAGGAAGTTCTAGATTCTCTGCAGCCTCTGCCTCATCGACATCAATCTGACCAGATTGTGCATCAGCGCGCTTGGCCTTGAGCTCTTCGAGGGATTCCTCGTGTAGCTCTTCATCAGTCTTTCGGGGTGTGTCGTAATCTGTTGCCACTTTGAGTTACCTTCCTTCTTACCTCACCTGCATCACAATCGATGCGAGCTGTCCCCCGCGTGCGAATAGTCGCGTATAAAGCCTTGATTACCTGTTAGAACCGTCGGCGTGTCGCTTTTATTCCCGAGCGGCGATAGCGCGCTCAATCGACTGAGCCAGCGCCCCATCGACATAGCCTCGAATATGGGTTCCCTCAGCCAGATGTTCCTCAAAGAGGATCTCACCCGATTCATGGATGGCGTGGACCAGATCACCTCGGTCATATGGAATAACGGAGTCGATCTCAACGCTCGGGTGAGGTAGGGATTTCTCGATTGCATGGAGCAGTCCTTCGATTCCGAAGCCGCTCTTGGTCGAGAATGCATAACTATTCTTCTCTTTCCGCAGGAGCTCCATCACAATTTCAGGAGCTGCAATATCGACCTTATTGATGGCGATAATTTCAGGAATATCTCCCCCGCCAATCTCATCGAGTACCTCGCGCACCGCACGAATCTGTTCGAAGGGATCTGGATGAGAACCATCTACGACATGGACAATCAGATCTGCACCAGAGACTTCTTCTAGCGTGGATTTAAAGGCATCAACCAATTGATGTGGAAGGTGGCGAACAAAACCTACTGTGTCAGAAAGGGTATAGACGCGCCCTTCGGATGTCTGTGCTTTGCGAACTGTTGGATCTAGAGTGGCAAAGAGCGCATTCTCAACAAGAACTCCCGCACCTGTCAGAGTATTGAGAAGTGAGGATTTTCCAGCGTTGGTATATCCGGCGATTGCAACAGAAGGAATATTATTTCGGCGGCGCTCTTGTCGCTTGGTATCTCGAGCAACCTTCATCTCACTAATCTCGCGTCGCAGCTTCGCCATCTTGTCGCGAATACGTCGCCGATCGGTTTCAATCTTTGTCTCACCTGGGCCACGACCACCAATACCAGCACCACCTGCTGCGCGACCACCAACCTGACGCGAGAGCGAATCACCCCAGCCGCGAAGACGTGGAAGTAGGTATGCAATCTGAGCAAGCTCCACCTGCGCCTTACCCTCACGGCTCTTCGCATGTTGGGCGAAGATATCGAGGATAAGCGCAGTGCGATCTACTACCTTCACCTTTAACCTATCTTCCAAGGTGCGAAGTTGTGAAGGTGAGAGTTCGCCATCACAAATAACCGTGTCGGCACCGGTAGAACGCACGATTGCTCTGAGATCTTCCAGCTTTCCCGAACCGATATAGGTAGAGGGATCTGGCTTATCGCGACGTTGAATAAGGCCTTCTAAAACTTCAGAGCCGGCAGTCTCAGCAAGTGCCTTCAGCTCCGCCAATGAGTTATCTGCCATCTCGGCAGAGCCTTCAGTCCAAACTCCAACCAAGACAACGCGTTCGAGTTGAAGTTGGCGATATTCAGCCTCTGAAATATCTTCAAGCTCGGTTGAGAAGCTCTTAACGCGACGCAGCGCATGGCGATCAGATAAATCCTGCTGCGATTGAACTTCATCAATCTCATCGGCATCGAAATCAGCTGCCGCACGAGCGCTTTCGCGCAGGAGATCTTCAAATAACTTATCGTAGGAATCTTCTGATTCACTCATACGAGGTACGCACTCACATCGTGATCGCCAAGAAGCACTGCGGGGCCGGTAAGGGTTGCATTGGAGTGGCCATCAATATCGACGACTAAGCGACCTCCCGGAGGATAGATCACCCAACGTGATGGAAGTGATCCCCCTGATTTCTTTGTTGCCGCAAGTGCCACAGCACAGGTTCCAGTTCCACATGATTGCGTCTCACCACTGCCACGCTCATGAACGCGCATCTTCGCCTCCTGCCCTGGCAGAATTTCAACGAATTCGACATTGACACCTTCTGGGTAAGAATCTGCAGGAGTTACTTGTGGCGCTACATCTAAAGAACCGAGGGTTGAGAGGTCATCAGTGAAGACAACAGCATGTGGATTTCCCACATTGATATTAAATCCTGAATACGTCACACCATTAGCGGTAGCTTCAACTTCCTCAGCTTCGTCATAGACCTTTCCCATATTGACCGAGATATCGTCTTCCGCTGGTACTCGCAGGTGCTTAATTCCAGCACGTGTATCAATGGCAAAGATGCCTTCTCCTTGATGGCCTTTAGCAACTAGGTATCGAGCCATGACGCGAATTCCATTGCCACACATTTCTGCCAGTGATCCATCTGAGTTGTGATAATCCATAAACCATCGGCCATCGCTCTTAATGATGCGGATCATTCCATCCCCACCGATGCCACTCTCGCGATTACACATCGCCGCCACTTGTGGTGCCGTGATTACTAGCTCATCCTCTGGATCAAAGATGATGACGAAATCATTATGTGTGCCGTGGCCATAGGTGGCGATTACAGGGTTTTGCATATGTTAAGAGTTTATACGTTCTTCGATAAATGGCAGACGTGGCTGGCCTTCACCGATCCATTGAATTCTTTGATCACGCTTAAACCATGTCTCTTGGCGACGGACATACTGTCTCGTTGCCACAATCGTCTCCGATATCGCCTCTTGCTGGCTCAACTGGCCCTGGATGAGCGAGATAACTTGGGCATAACCGATTGCGCGTTGCGCAGTAGTTCCCTCTAATAGCCCCTCGCCCATCAACTTCTCAACCTCGCCAATCAAACCTTGTTCAAACATTCGATGGACTCTCGCCTCAATTCGAGGGGCAAGGGTAGTTCTCTCCATCGCAAGACCAATATGGAGTGCATCCGGATAGCGGAGACTGACATCACTTGGAAGATTGGCTGAGTACGGCTTGCCGGTAACTTCAATCACTTCTAACGCACGGATAATTCTGCGCAGATTGGCAGGTTCAATTGCGACGGCAGCTTCTGGGTCGAGCAACTTCAATCGAGAGTAGAGCTCTGCAGTTCCGAGAGACTCTGCCTCGCTTTCAAGCTTGATGCGAATGGAAGGATCGGTCTCTGGAAAATTCATCTCATCGACAATTGATTTGATATAGAGCCCGGTGCCACCAACGACAATTGCCACTTTCTTCCGTGCCTGAATATCTTCAATGGCCTTTCTTGCAAGCTCTTGATAAGCAGCCACCGATGCATCTTGGTTGACCTTTAAGATATCGAGCAGGTGGTGAGGAATCCCTCGGCGCTCAACTTCGCTTAACTTTGCAGTTCCAATATCCATGCCTTGATAGAGCTGCATAGAGTCAGCATTGATAATCTCACCATCAAACTTCTCAGCGACCTCTATTGCTAAGTCGCTCTTTCCTGTGGCAGTCGGCCCACAGATGATGATCAGCGGCGCAGCCATGGTTAACGCTTCAAGGTCGGAATACCGAGCATGGTGGGTGCCGGACCCGAGACTTCCCGTGTTCGCACTTCGTGGGCATCTCCGCCACGAGTAGGTATTACCTTCAGCGGCGCTCCAATTAAGTAGTGAGCAGATGCTTGCGTAATTTCAACATCGACAAAATCTCCTGGACGAACACCTTCGACTGGCTCGAAGTGAACGAGACGAAAATCCTCTGATCTCCCAGTGATTCGTCCGCGATCACCATCGCGGCGTCCTTCAATCTCATTAACCATTACTCGGTGTGTTGTTCCAACTGCTCGCTGATTGATCTCTAGTGAAATTCTCTGCAAGTGCTCATGAAGGCGTGTGTAGCGCTCACCAACAATTTTTTCATCCACTTGATTCGGCATAACCCCTGCAGGCGTTCCAGGGCGAATCGAATATTTATAAGTGTAGGCAGCTGCGAACTCGGCCTTTGTGGTCAGGTCGATAGTTGCCTGGAAATCTTCTTCACTCTCACCAGGAAAACCAACGATGATATCTGTGGTGATCATGGCATGTGGGAGAGCTTTACGGACTCGCTCCAATATCCCAAGGTACTTCTCGCTACGGTAGGAACGGCGCATCGCCTGCAGAATCGAATCTGAACCAGATTGAAGTGGCATATGAAGATGTGGCATCACATTAGGTGTCTCCACCATCGCTTCAATGACATCATCGGTGAAATCACGTGGGTGCGGTGACATGAAGCGGATTCGCTCTAACCCTTCGACTGCGCCGACATCGCGAAGCAACTGGGCAAATGCACCTTTCTTACCCGCTTCTACTCCGTACGCGTTCACGTTCTGTCCCAGCAAAGTAATCTCAATAACACCTTGAGCAACAAGTGCCTTGACTTCGGCCAAGATATCTTCAGGCTCACGGTCCTTCTCGGCTCCACGTAGCGCTGGCACAATGCAGAAGGTGCAGGTGTTATTACAACCTACAGAGATTGAAACCCATGAAGTAAATGCGGAGAAGCGTCGGGCTGGAAGT
>JAURJS010000102.1 GCA_030832135.1 Candidatus Planktophila sp. | reverse complement strand
TTCAAGTGCAACAGCAGCTGGCCTCGGTACAGCAGCAGCGCTTAAGTACGCACCACAGTGGATCCTCGGATCAGTCGGTGGCGATGCAACAACAATCAAGGCATCAGGTGTTCCAGCTGGCGTTCTCTACAACGCTGTTGGCGCTTCATTCTTGCCATCAACAACTGATACTTCAGATGAGTATGTAGCTCTCTTCCAGAGCATCTACTCAAAGGCAGTGCCAGGTTCAGCATTCGATAACAACGTTCTCGTCGGTATGAACTCTGCATTCGTCGCAGTTCAGGCAATTAAGGCAGCAGGTACAAACCCAACACGTAAGTCACTGCTTGCAGCGATTGACTCAAAGGGTTCAACATTTGCTTCAGCTGCACTTCTTCCACTGAACTACTCAAAGACAAGCCACGTTGGCTACAACGGATACTGGTTTGGAAAGTACTCACCAACTGGAGATCTCAAGCCAGATGGCGGCAAGTACACCCTCTACACAACCGATTCAGGTTCAGGTGCTGTTGTGAAGTCCACATACAAGCGCCCAGCTATGCCAGCGAAAGGACTACCTAACTAATGAGAATCTCTCATAAGTCACGCCTTACAACTCTCGTAGGTGCTGCAGCTCTTATCGCTGCATCACTCTCATTCGTTCCAGCTAACGCTGCAGCAGTTGGCCCTCTCTGTGATGGAAAGGTCCCTGTTCAGACATGTCAGGGAACAACGTCAGATGGAGCTCCTTATGTAATGATGGTGCCAGCTAACTTCAATGGCATGGTTGCTCTCTATTCACACGGATACCGTTACAACATCGATATCCCTGCAGGTATCCCAGTAGTTGGTGGATACAAGATCACGAACACACCTGAGCCAGTCCCAGGTGGAAACCCAACAGTTGCTAATTACTTCCTTGGCAACGGTATGGCAATCATGGGTTCAGGTTTCTCTCGTCAGGGATGGAACCTCGATGCAGCAGTTGCAACTAACGTTGAGCTCATCGATACATTCAAGAAGAAGTTCACAACAACTACCAAGGTAGTTGCGTGGGGATCATCTCTTGGTGGAATCATCACTCAGACACTTGCTGAGAAGAATCCAACTCTCGTCAGCGCAGTGGCACCACTTTGTATGGCAGATAACATCGATGCACAGCTCGCAATGGCTGGTGACTTCCTTTGGGGCTTGAAGACATTCTTCGATCCAACAATCAAGGGTGGAAACTACTCAGCTGGTGCGCTTGGTAACGCTGAAGCACTTGGCGATATCGTCAAGGTTCTTACAGTGATGGGCAAGCTACAGGCAGCAGTTGCGACAGGCGCATGGCCAGATACATCATCACCTGCAGGTAAGCAGCTTCAGGCAGCGGGAATTCCTTCACGCAGCGCGCTTCTTCTCGCAGGTTTGATGGCTGGTATCCCAACACAGTCAGCACACTTCGACTCAATCTCAGGACCAGAGGGTGCGCTCAAGCTCTCATTCCCATTGGCTGTTAGCCCAGCGCTTGCAGTTCTTGAGAATGGTGCAAATGCAGCAATCCTTGCAATCCTTGCAACTCAGGATGTTGAGCTACAGGCAGGCGGTTCAGTATTTGATAACACTGCAACTGACTACTCAGCTCGCGTCTCTGATTCACGCGATGTCTTCAATGCTGGACTTTCAGGTAACACTGCCCTCGAGGCAATGCTTGGAGTTCTCAAGGCATCACCACGTGCAAAAGCAACAGCTGATTTCAGCAAGCTTGCTGCGACAACTGGAAAGATCAACGTACCAACTGTCTACATGACAGGTGTTGCAGATCCAATTACTCCAGCTGGTGCAACTCAGCGCATCCTCGATAAGTACTCAGTACAGTTCGAGGCTGAGAAGGAAGCTGCAAAGAAGGCTTCATATAACGGTGGTACTTACACACCTGCAAAGAGCAAGGTCTTGACACTCTGGTCAGTAACACCAAAGTCATGGACTACCTTCGATGCAGCTGGATCACCAAAGACATCTGCAGCAGCAGCTCCAGGAACAAACCACTGTAACTTCACGACAGCGAATTACCTCACTGCCGCAAAGTTCATGGTTGAAGGAGCTACAAATGGCTCAATCACCTGGAATGCAGCAGCAATGTCAGCGGTACGTAAGTCAAAGGGTCTCCTCGTAGATCCAAACTTCCGCGCTCCATTGCTTAAGTTCTACGGCGAATAAGCCTTAGTTCTTCAGAGAGAAGGCCCCGCACCTGATGGTGTGGGGCCTTCTACATTCTTCCAATACCCGCTGGGTCTAATACCCTTACTCCACTATGAGCGTCTATGAAGTGGCTACCCCTGATGGGATGAGCGCATTGGGTAGCAGAATCGGCGCTCTCTGCCAGGCTGGAGATCTCATCCTTCTCAACGGCCCACTCGGTGCCGGCAAGACTGTCTTTGTTCAAGGTATTGGTGCCGCCCTTGGAATTGAAGATGTCACATCTCCTACCTTCGTTATCTCTCGGATTCACAAAGCGAAGCTGCCTCTCATTCACGTTGATGTCTATCGATTGCTCGAGGCAGGCAGAGCAGCGCTCTATCTCGATGATCTCGACCTTGATTCACCACGGGAAGAGGCAGTAACGGTGATTGAGTGGGGTGGGGAAGAATCTGCTCGCTTATCTGATGACCGCCTTGAAATTACAATCGATCGCAGCGATGAAATTCGAAAGGTTTCAATCACCGCTATTGGTAGTCGTTGGGCGGGGGTTGAGCTATGACAATCTCACTTGCAATTGATACCTCCACATCCCGCACCGTTGTTGGCCTACTTGACGGCGAGAAGGTTCTCTTTGAAAAGAATTCAGAAGGTGCAACAGACCATGGCCGTGCTGTCAGTGATTTAGTGGCGCAGACTCTCATTTATAATCCAGCGCCCGATCAAGTTGTGGTCGGTATGGGCCCTGGTCCATTTACCGGTCTTCGCGTTGGTATCGCCTTTGCAAGAACTTTTGCTCTATCGCGAGGTATTCCAGTAATCGGAGTCTGTTCACTCGATGCAATTGAAACTGGCAAGAATGATTACACAGTTGCAATCGATGCACGACGAAAAGAGATTTACTGGGCTCGTTATGAAGGTGGCAAGAGAGTAGAAGGTCCATCGGTCAATAAGCCAGATGAAGTTTCAGATTTCATCATCGATCTCTATCCAAACGTTATTTCACTTATAAAGCTCGCAGAAGAGCAGAGCGTAAGCGAACCTTTCTATCTTCGACGTCCTGATGCAGTGCCTACGGCGGAGCGATCATGATTACCTACCGCCAGCCAATCGCACTAGATATACCTGTATTAGCAACATATGAGAAAGAGCTATTTCCATATTCACCATGGAGCACCGCGCAATTTAAGGAGGAGTTCGCTGGTATTCCGACAACGCGCTTTATGTCGGTTGCAGAAGATGGGAACACCATCGTGGGATATTGCGGGGTCTTTGTTCCAGCGCCGGGTGTTGAGGCAGATATCCTCACGGTGGCGGTCTTGCCTTCTCATCGCCGCCAAGGGATTGCAAGAGAGTTTATGCGCCAGATTGAAGCTTATGCTCTTGAGCGAGAAGCCAGTGCTCTGATGTTAGAGGTTGAACTCTCCAATGAATCAGCAATCAAGCTCTATGAGTCACTTGGCTATATGAAGATCTCGGTACGGATGGATTACTACGGTCCGGGCAAAGATGCACATGTGATGCGCAAGGAGTTCTCATGAGCGAGCCTCTAGTACTCGGAATCGAAACTTCATGTGATGAGACTGCAATCGGCATCGTTCGTGGTCGCACGCTTCTGGCCAATGAGATTGCATCAAGTGTTGAAGAACATGCTCGCTTTGGCGGCGTAGTACCTGAGATTGCATCTCGCGCTCATCTCGAAGTAATTTTGCCAAGCATTGAACGTGCAGTGAAGGATGCGAAGATTTCATTGAAGGATCTCGATGCGATTGCTGTTACCGCAGGCCCTGGTTTGGTAGGCGCGCTTCTTGTTGGCACATCATCTGCCTCTGGTCTAGCTCAGGGTCTTGGTATTCCGCTCTATGGGGTCAACCACTTAGCTGCACATATCTCAGTTGATTATCTAACGCATGATCTTCCAACTGATCCAACAATTGCCCTGTTGGTAAGTGGTGGACACTCTTCACTATTGCAAGTCGATGACATTACAGGTTCTATTACCAAACTTGGCGCAACGATGGATGATGCAGCAGGCGAGGCATTCGACAAGATTGCGCGCATCCTTGATTTAGGTTTTCCTGGTGGACCTGCCATCGACCGCGATGCACGTAATGGAGATCCATCTGCGATTGATTTCCCTCGAGGGCTGACGATGAAGAGCGATTGGCAGACACGCCCCTACGACTTCTCCTTCTCAGGTTTAAAGACCGCAGTTGCTCGTTATATAGAGCAGACGCCATCGCATATCCGTGCCGATGTCGCAGCATCCTTCCAAGAGGCTGTCGTTGATGTTCTCCTCCTCAAAGCGCTAGCCGCCTGTGAGGCATCGGGGATTGATTCGTTGGTGATTGCCGGGGGAGTAGCGGCTAACTCGCGCCTTCGAGAGGTCGCCACCGAGCGTTGTGCCAAGGCGGGGGTTCGCCTGCGGATCCCGAGCCCTGCCCTCTGTACCGATAATGGGGCGATGGTGGCAGCCCTGGGCTCTCTGATGTTGTCGGCTGGCCGACCAGCAACCCAAGGGGCCTTTGACGCTGACTCCAGCCTCCAAGTTGAGCGCGTGAGCCTGGCTTAATACCGATTTGCTGGCGGGAATAAGCCGCCGTAGGCTTGGTGTTAGCACTCTCGGGTCGACACTGCTAAAGGCGGTGGCCCCGCAGAGGAAACACTCACTACCTATTGAAGGAGATATCACCATGGCACTACGGCCACTAGAAGATCGCATCGTCGTTAAGGCGAATGAGGCAGAGACAACAACAGCTTCAGGTCTTGTTATCCCTGATACAGCTAAAGAGAAGCCACAGGAAGGCACTGTCGTTGCAGTAGGCCCAGGCCGCTTCGATGATGGCGTGCGCGTCCCAATGGATGTCAAGGTTGGCGATGTTGTTCTTTACAGCAAGTATGGAGGAACAGAAGTGAAGTCAGGTTCTGACGACCTTCTCGTACTTTCAGCTCGCGACATTCTCGCAATCGTCGAGAAGTAAGGGTCAAGACTCTTATGGGAAAGATGCTCGCATTTGACGAGCAAGCTCGTCGTTCAATGGAGCGTGGAGTCAATATTCTCGCTGACACAGTTAAGGTAACGCTCGGCCCTAAGGGACGTAACGTTGTTATCTCACGTAACTTCGGTGCACCACTCATCACAAATGATGGTGTCACTATCGCTAAGGAGAT
>JAURJS010000101.1 GCA_030832135.1 Candidatus Planktophila sp. | reverse complement strand
GATGTCATGATCAACGACTTCGGTAAGTTCAAGAAGGTTGATCGCAAGGCACGTATGGGACGTAACCCATTCACAGGCGAGACAATCAAGATCAAGGCTTCAAAGAAGGCACGTTTCCTTCCTGCAAAGGCTCTCAAGGAGATCATCGCTGGCGATCGCAAGCTCGGTCCAGCTCCAAAGCCTGAGGTAAAGCCAGTAGCTAAGGTTGCTGCAAAGCCAGCAGCGAAGAAGGCTGTTGCTAAGAAGGCTCCAGCCAAGAAGAAGGCTGCTGCAAAGAAGCCTGTTGCTAAGAAGGCTCCAGCTAAGAAGAAGCCAGCAGCGAAGAAGGTTGTAAAGAAGGCAGCAAAGAAGAAGTAATTCTTTTTTAGCTTTCATCGAATGGAGTCGGCAATTGCCGGCTCCATTCGTGCTTTCCACACATAGAATAAAGACATGGCGCAGTTCAAGGTCTCATATGACCCACCTCGAGGTAAGCCCCTCGGCACAAATCTGACCTTTAAGATCTGCACAACGCTCATCATTCCAATTTTTCGTTTGATCATGAAACGTGATTGGCGGGGAGTGGAGAATATTCCGCAGAGTGGCCGTGCGATAGTTGCATCTAATCACCTCTCTTACGCCGATGTTCTCGTATTGACCGACCTCCTCTTCACAAATGGTCGCGCACCGCGCTACCTAGGCAAATCCGGGGTTTTCAAAGTTCCCGTTATTGGTCGCATTCTTCTCGCAGCTGGTCAAATTCCAGTGGAGCGTGAGTCGAGCGATGCTCGTAAAGCAGTTGACCACGCAAAGATATTGTTAGAAAAGGGCCACCTTCTCGGCGTTTATCCTGAGGGCACTCTGACTCGTGATGAAGATTTGTGGCCGATGATTGCAAAGACGGGATGTGCTCGCCTTGCCCTTGCAACAGATACCCCTGTAATTCCGATTGCTCAGTGGGGCTCACAGAAGATTCTGCCTCGCTATACAAATCGCATCTACCTCTTCCCACGAAAGACAATCGAGATGCGCGTGGGTACTCCAGTTGATCTCTCACGTTGGAAGGGTAAGCATGAGGATCCGCAGGCGCTCATCGAAGCGACTGCAGAGATTATGCGCGCCATTACGGTCATGCTGGAAGATATGCGGGGAGAGAAGAGAACTCCAGTGATTTTCGATCCACATACATCTCATTTGCCGAAGACTGGTAATTTTGTAAAGTCAGAGAAGAAGGCGAAGAAGCATTGAGTAATGTAACTGTCTTTGGTGCAGGTGCCTGGGGAACAACGATGGCACAGGTACTTCACGACGCCGGAAATAGCGTTCTACTCTGGGGTCGCAGCGAGGATGTGGTCAAAGAAATCAACTCATCCCACACCAATACTAAGTATCTCGATGCACATATTCTCCCTGAAGGACTTAAGGCATCATCGGATTTAGCAGCTGCTTTTGCACACTCAGAGATCTATGTTCTCGCCATTCCTGCACAGCAGCTGCGCACAATGCTGGCTGAGTGGAAGCCGCTCGTTAATCCGAGCGCGGTTGTGGTCAGCACTCTCAAAGGTATTGAAATCAGCACGCAGATGCGCATGTCTGAAATTATCGAAGAGATGTGGGCGACTTCAAAGGTTGGCGTGATTACCGGGCCAAACCTCGCAGATGAACTTGTGTTGCGCCAACCGGCAGGGGCGGTGGCAGCTGCTGCCACGCAGGATTTAGCAGATCTCATTCGTGAACTCTTTAGAACTCCTTATTACCGGACCTATACATCGACCGACATCATGGGCTGCGAACTTGCCGGTGCAATCAAATCGGTTATCGCACTCTCTGTGGGAATTTCTATCGGCATGGGCTTTGGCGAGAATACGCAAGCAATGCTGATTACTCGAGGACTCAATGAGGTGGCTCGACTCTGCGCAGCCCATGGTTCAGATCCATTAACTGCAGCCGGTCTTGCTGGAATGGGCGACCTCGTTGCAAGTTGTGGTTCACCGCTCTCGCGTAATCGCACCTTCGGCGAAGTTCTCGGCCGCAGTGGTTCGATGGAGGCAGCTCGCACACAAGTAGCAAAGACTGTTGAAGGTGTTGCCTCAGCAGGAGCAGTTGTTGAGATTGCTCACCGCGTCGGCGTTGAGGTTCCGGTCATTGAATCCGTCGCCGATATCGTTAATGGCTCGCTTACTCCAGAGGCTGCACTGCAGCGGTTGATGGAGATCACTACTAAGGCAGAGAATTTCATCCGATGAAGAAACGTGTAGCGATTCTCTGTGGCGGACCAGGTAGTGAACACGAGATCTCGTGTCTATCTGCCGCAGGTGTTCTTTCGGCAATCGACCGCACGCGATACGAGCCAATGCTTATTGGAATTACTCGCGAAGGTAATTGGATGTTGCTCCCTCTCGATTACCCACTTTCGATGCGCAATAAGCTCCTTCCATCAATTTCCGGAGATTTCCCAGAGGTCACCCGCACACGCGGGGGGTTATCGTGCGGTGGAGAGAAACTTCCCATCGATCGAATCTTTCCTGTCCTCCATGGAACCTATGGTGAAGATGGGCAGTTGCAGCGAGAGTTAGCCCTCGTGGGTATTAAGTATGTTGGGAGCGCAGCTGCTGCATCTGAGATTGCAATGGATAAGGCTGAGTCAAAGAACGCATTTGCGCGACACGGGATCCAAGGCGCTCCTGGAATTACTGTCACAGAGGATGAGTGGAAGAAGAACTCTCTTCAAATCCAAGAAGATATTGCATACTTAGGTCTTCCACTCTTTGTTAAGGCAGCTCGTGGTGGTTCAAGTCGCGGCACAGTCAAGGTGAAGGACTATCAAGATTTTCCTGCGGCTATGGCAGAAGCTCTTTCATATGATTCAAAGGTGCTGATTGAAAGCGCCATCGTTGGCGCTGAAGTTGAGTGCGCTGTTCTGCAAGTTGGAAGAGAAACAAAAGCATCACTTCCGGGCATGGTCTGGATTGATCCTCACTTTGAATTCTATGATTTCGAAGCGAAATATCTTGATGGGGCGACTCGAATCGATATCCCAGCTCCATTTGATCCCCTTGTGAATAAGGCGATTCGTGAATATGCGGTGAAGGCCTTTAAGGCCATTGGCGCGAGTGGTTTGGCGCGAGTGGATTTCTTCGTGACTCCAACAAATGAAATCATTATCAATGAGATTAATACAATGCCTGGCTTTACCCCTACATCGGCATTTCCGAAGATGTGGGCAGCTAGCGGAATCGCCTATAAGGAAGTTATTACAACTCTCTTACGGTAGATCAGCCGGTGACAGGACAGGTAAGAGTGCGAGTAATTCCTGGCACAGCTTGAACCTTAGAGAGAATCAGGCGACCGAACTCCTCCATCGTTGTAGCTTCAGCTCGCATGATGACATCGTATGGGCCGGTGATTCCTTCAGCGAGGGTCACGCCTGGAATTGCAGCGATCGCAGCGGTAACTGATGATGCCTTGCCGACATCGGTTTGAATCAAGATATATGCCTGTACGTTCATATGCGCACGGTACCTCATGAGATAGGTTTCTGACCATGGGATTGAGTGAAGAGCAAGTAATTGCAGTGCTCGCCGAAGTATTTTCTTCCAGCGATTCCCGCGTAATTCTGGGCATTGGCGATGACGCCGCCCTCGTTCATGGGTCAGCGCGACAGATCCTCACAACCGATATCGCCGTTGAAGGCACTCACTTTCGTAGCGATTGGTCTTCAGCTTTTGAAATTGGCAGGCGAATAGCTGCTGCAAATATCGCTGATGTCTTAAGCATGAATGGTCGGTGCGATTTCCTCTTGGTCGCAGCAACTCTGACCGGCAATGAGAGCATCGATTGGATACGAGACCTTGCTCACGGGATTCAGAGTCAGGCGAGCGAAGCTGGAGCAGTTGTAGTTGGGGGAGATTTAGCTCGCTCTCAAACCCTCTCTATCGCAATTACCGCGATTGGTCATACTGATTCTCCGATTCGCAGATCTGGTGCTGCTGTTGGAGACGCCATTTATCTCTCTTCATTGACTGGTTGGTCAGCAGCAGGACTTGAGATTCTCTCCAAGGGGTTATCGACAAGCGGATCCTCGGCTGCTCGTGCGCTTAACGAGTATCGTGCACCGACCTTAGATTTAAATATTATTTTCTCTGCAGCAACCTCGATGTCAGATGTGAGCGATGCAGTTCTAATCCAAGGTGCTCAGATGGCAAAGGCCTCGGGGGTGAAGTTTGAAATACAGGTTGAAGAGATTGAAAGCGCCCTTGAGTTTTCAGAGCTATCTTCCCTTGCGAGTGAAATTGGTGGAGATGTTCTCAATTGGATTCTCCAAGGGGGAGAAGATCATGCACTTCTTGTTACGGGAGTTAATCTGCCGGGTCTTCGCATTGGTCTTGTGACAGAGGGAAGTGGTCTTGTTGTAATCAAGGGCGGTCAGGAAATGAAAATGGCCCCAGTTGCCTGGAGCCATTTCGATAAAGAGTAGTTAATTACGCGCGAGCAACCTTGCCAGCCTTAAGGCATGATGTGCAGACGTTCTGACGCTTTGATGCGCCCTTAACGAGTGTCTTTACGCGCTGGATATTTGGATTCCAGCGACGACGTGTCTTCACCTGTGAGTGTGAAACGTTGTTACCAAAGCTTGGACCCTTGCCACAGATGTCGCATGTTGATGCCATTGCGGTACTCCTTGAATATCTCAAGCCATACGCCATTCGCGTCTAGCAGGCGCAAAGGGTATCAAGTCAGGGGCGGATTGAGCCAATCCGCGAGGCGGGAGTGCCAGCCCTCATCAATTTACGCGTGAATTTTCAGGTGTGAGGCGGACTACATCGAAATCGAGCCTTTTCATTCTCAGCCAGGCGGAAGATAAAGACATGTAAGAAATCTCTACATCTGTAGAGATAGGGAAATGAAAAGGGAGAGTTTCATGAACGCTCTAGATCTCGCCAGATGGCAATTTGCGATTACCACCGTCTATCACTTCCTCTTTGTGCCGATCACTATCGGCCTTGGATTCCTTGTAGCTGGTCTTCAGACCGCGTGGTACCGAAAGAATAATCTCAAGTATTTAAGAGCCACCAAATTCTTTGGAAAGTTATTCCTCATTAACTTCGCAATCGGCGTCGTAACCGGAATTGTTCAAGAGTTCCAATTTGGAATGAACTGGTCTACCTACTCACGTTTCGTAGGAGATATCTTCGGTGCACCACTTGCGATGGAAGGCCTGCTCGCATTCTTCCTTGAGTCAACATTCTTGGGTCTCTGGATCTTTGGTTGGGATCGACTACCAAAGAAGCTCCACCTTGCTTCAATTTGGTTGGCAGCAACTGGAACCCTGCTCTCTGCCTACTTCATCTTGGCGGCTAACTCATGGATGCAACACCCAGTTGCTTACACAATCAATCTCGAGAAGAACCGTGCAGAGCTCACAAATATCTTTGAAGTTCTCTTTCAAAAGACAGCGGTCGTAACCTTTCTCCACACAATTCCATCTGCCTTCTTTGCAGCAGGTGCCTTTATGGCG
>JAURJS010000100.1 GCA_030832135.1 Candidatus Planktophila sp. | reverse complement strand
GTGTCCTAGATCGGAGTTGAACCGACGGCCTACCGCTTAGGAGGCGGTTGCTCTATCCACTGAGCTACTAGGACTTATGACATCAAAGGTGCGATGTGCTTGGCAAAGGTTATCGGTATAGGTAGCCTTCCCTAGAATCCATTCGGGATTCCACTTCTATAACGAACGAAAGGCCATTCCCATGAGAGCGCTCATTATCGGCGCAGGCGGAGTTGGCAGTGCAATCGCAAATATCGCATCTCGTAAGCCATTTATCACTGAATTAGTGATTGCGGATTACGACCTTGCTCGTGCGCAGGCTGTCACTTCAAAGATCCAAGACCCACGATTTACATCAATGGGGGTGGATGCCGGCGATCTGGTTGCGCTTGAAGGTTTGATCCGTCAGGTCAACCCTGATGTTGTGGTCAATGCCGTTGATCCACGTTTTGTTATGAATATCTTTAACGCGGCGAAGAACGCTGGTGTCAATTACATTGATATGGCGATGTCGCTTTCAACTGCTCACCCAACGGATCCATTTAACAAAGTTGGCGTGATGCTCGGTGATGAGCAATTTGCCCAGAGCGCCGAGTGGGAGAAGAGCGGTAAGTACGCACTTGTCGGTATCGGTATCGAGCCTGGAATGAGCGATATCTTCGCACGTTACGCCCAGGATTACCTCTTTAGCGAAATCGATGCAGTCACAATTCTTGATGGATCCAACTTGGCCGTTGAAGGTTATGAGTTCGCTCCATCATTTTCAATCTGGACCACAATTGAAGAGTGCCTAAATCCACCTTTGATTTGGGAGAACGGTGCTTTCCACACAGCTAAGCCCTTTACTGGCGGAGTTACATTTGATTTCCCAGAAGGCATCGGGCCTGTCGAGTGTGTAGATGTCGAGCATGAAGAAGTTGTTTTGATTCCAAAGAAGGTGAGCGCAAAGAAGGTCACCTTCAAATATGGTTTAGGTAATGACTTCATTGAGAAACTAAAGACAATTCATGCACTTGGTCTTTCAAAGAAGGAGAAGGTGAACTATCGCGGGATGGAGATTGCTCCACGTGATTTCCTCGCTTCGCTATTGCCTGATCCGGCAAAGATTGGCCCACAGATGAGCGGCAAGACATGTGCTGGTGCTCATATTGCGGGCAAGAATAAAGAAGGCCAGCCATATGCCTGCTATATCTACAACGTCGTTGATAACGAGTGGTCGATGAAGAATTACGGTGACCAGGCTGTTGTCTGGCAGACCGCAATCAATCCAGTAATTGCGATGGAGCTCATTGCAAATGGAACCTGGAACCCTGTTGGCGTTGTTGGCCCCGAGTGGTTAGAGCCAAAGCCATTCCTTGATCTCATTGAAGATTATGGAAGCAGTTGGCACATCCGCGATGAGGATCCAGCGGGGCTCGCGCTATGAAGAAGTGGGCGTTAATCACCGGTGCCTCTGTCGGTATCGGTGATTGCTTCGCTCGCCTCCTTGCAAGTGAGGGCTACAACTTAATTATCAATGCCCGAAGCAAAGATAAATTGGAAGAACGTGCTGATTACCTTCGAAAGACTTACAACGTTGAGGTGGAAGTTCTCGCTGCTGACCTCGCAACTGAATGCGAAAAGGTTGAGAGCTATCTCGTTACTCACGAGATCGAGGTTCTGATCAACAATGCAGGTTTTGGACTGAATCAATCTTTCTTATCTAGCCCAATTGATGAAGAGCAGCGAGTACTTGATGTCCTAGTACGCGCACCGATGCGTCTGATGCATGCTGTTCTTCCTCAAATGCGTAAACGTAACTCTGGTGTGATCATCAATGTCTCATCTACTGCAGCATTTATCGCAGGTGGTCACTACAGCGCCGCTAAGTCATATCTGACTGTCATGTCGGAATCACTTCACACGCAGATGTTGCCAACAAAGGTCAAAGTCTCTTCACTCAATCCCGGCTTCGTACATACAGAGTTCCATCAACGTGCAGGTATGAAGATGGGTGCAATTCCTAATTTCATGTGGCTCGATGGTGATTTCCTTGTTAAGAAGGCTTGGAGCGATGCGCTTAAAGGTAAAGCGATCAGCATCCCTGGATGGCAGTACAAAGTTCTTCGCGCCATCATCGCTCTCGCACCTCGAAAGACTGTCCGAAAGATGGGGATGTCCCTCCGCACTAAACAGAGGTAAATTCACATGCTTTTCACCGTTTGGCTCAGGTAATTCAGCGCGATGAATTAGTAGTATTGCGACATATCAACGGAGGTTTTCCATGTTTCGTAAAGTCACGCTCTCTATTGCAGCTGCTGTACTTGTAGCTGGCACTGTGACTGCCGTCCCAGCTCAAGCTGCGACGAAGATCAGCAACGGTGTTGCCTGTTCAAAGGTCAATGCCACCACCAAGGTCTCCGGCTACTCATACAGGTGCGCCAAGAACACGATGGTCAAGAACTCAAAGCTCACCTGGCTCTCAGTTGAATGTCTCGCTGCAATCAAGTCATACGATGCAGCTTTGAAGGCGAAGAAAGATCTCTCTAGCGTTGCGACCCAGACAGCCGAGCTCGATAAGCAGCTCACAACGGCAACTGAGGCTTTGACCAAAACCACTGCAGCACTGGATGCTGCTAAGGAGCAGATCAACAAATCTCGAGCCACAATGAACCTCACCACTAATGCTGCTGAAAAGTTAGCGCTATCAAATGCGGTCTCAAAGCTTGCCAATGCAATTCTTATCTTGACCACAAGCCGCTCAAAGCTTGACTCACAGGTTAAGGATTTGATTTCAAAGAAGGCACTTCTTGCAAGTGCCCCAGAGCAGATCAATGCAAATGTGACTGACTCTAAGGCCTCTGCAAACTTGCTCTGCGCTAAGGGTTTCTAAGACCACTCGCTCCATCTCTTTAGTAAGTAAGGCTCTCCCTATTGATAGGTGAGGGCCTTACTTGTGTAATCAGTCAATGCCCCAATTGGTCAGATTCCTCCTATCTGGCCTCATTGGGGCAGAGTTAATCTGGTCGCTCGCAGCTTCTCCAGAATCAATCGCTCGTGACCTCATCCTTTACAACCTAATCTGGGTTATCTCCCTTGCTGC
>JAURJS010000018.1 GCA_030832135.1 Candidatus Planktophila sp. | reverse complement strand
GCTCTTTAATCGTGGCGTTGGTGAATCTACTGATGTGGTCTCCAAGGAGATGTATACCTTTGAAGATCGCGGCGGTCGCTCAATCACCTTGCGTCCTGAGGGAACTGCGGGTGTGATGCGCGCTGTAATCGAATCCAATCTTGATCGCGGTCAACTTCCTGTTAAGGCATGGTACTCAGGACAGTTCTTCCGAGCAGAACGTCCTCAGGCAGGTCGCTACCGCCAGTTCTATCAGGTAGGAATTGAAGCAATTGGAATAGATGATCCGGCGCTCGATGCCGAAGTTATTGCGATTGCTGATCAAGGATTTAAGAATCTTGGACTGAAGAATTACAGACTGGAGATTACATCGCTAGGTGATGCGCAATCGAGAGCAGCCCATCGCGTTGACCTCATGAAATACATCAATGGCCTCGATCTTGATGAGGCAACTCGCGCTCGAGCTGAATTGAATCCACTGCGCCTCTTTGATGATAAGCGTCCAGAGATGAAGAGCGCGATGGAGGCAGCTCCCATATTGATGGATTACTTAAGTGATTACTCCCGCGTGCATTTCGAAAAGGTAAAGGGCTATCTCGAAGATTTAGGCGTTGCATATACGATCAACAAGCGAATGGTGCGAGGTCTCGACTACTACACCGGTACAACTTTTGAATTTGTTCATGAAGATCTAGGCGCCCAAAGTGGTATCGGCGGCGGCGGTCGCTATGACGGTTTGATGGAAGTTTTAGGGGGCCAGGCACTTTCTGGAATTGGTTTTGGCCTAGGCGTTGACCGTGCGCTCCTCGCAGCAATCGCTGAGAATACTCTTCCGGTGCAGAGCTTCACCTCTGATCTCTTCATCATCGCAATGGGTGAGGAATTCAAAGGCTTTGCCCTGCAGGTCGCTGCCGTAACTCGAAAGAGTGGCTTCTCGGTTGAGGTTGCCTTCGGAGACCGCTCCCTGAAGGGCGCGATGAAGGCTGCCGATAAGAATGGTGCTCGTTTTGTCGCGGTTATCGGCGAGAGTGAGCGCGAGAGCGGATCGGTTGAGCTCAAACGTATGAGCGATGGAACTTCAATCTCAGTTAAGATAGGCGAACTGCATAAGGTGCTTGAGGCGTAAAGCCTCCTGCGCGTCACCCACGTTTAAAGGCGATTACTGACGATGTTACGTACACATGATGCTGGTTCACTTCGAGCTAGCCACGAAGGCACAGCTGTCTCCCTAGCGGGATGGGTCTCACGTCGTCGAGATCATGGTGGAGTGGCATTTATCGATCTCCGAGATGGCACTGGCTCGGTCCAGGTAGTCATCAGCGACGAAGCAGTCGCTGGCGCTCTTCGCGCTGAGTGGTGTCTTCAGATTAAGGGAACAGTCCGTAAGCGCCCTGCCGGTAATGAGAATGCAAATATTCCTACAGGTGAGATCGAAATTCTTGCCCAAGATGTAATCGTCTTGAGTGAATCCGCACCTTTGCCCTTTCCAATTGATACCGGTTCAGAGGCTGAGATCAGTGAAGAAGTTCGACTTCGTTATCGTTATCTCGACCTTCGCCGCGAACGCCCAGCTGCCAATCTTCGTCTTCGATCACGTGTGACCTCTGCGATTCGTCGCGTGATGGAGGAGCTTGATTTCCACGAGATTGAGACCCCCTATCTCACACGCTCCACGCCAGAAGGTGCTCGCGACTTCCTTGTTCCTGTTCGACTCCAGCCTGGTAGTTGGTATGCGCTGCCGCAATCACCGCAACTCTTTAAGCAGTTATTGATGGTCGCCGGAATGGAGCGTTACTACCAGATCGCTCGCTGCTTCCGTGATGAAGATTTCCGAGCCGATCGCCAACCTGAATTTACTCAACTTGATATTGAGATGTCATTTATCGATCAGGCAGATATCTTGGCCGTTGCAGAGCAGATTCTGGTGAAGATTTGGAAAGAATCAGTGGGATATGACATCCCAACTCCAATTCGTCATATGACTTATGCCGATGCGATGGATAAGTACGGTTCTGATAAGCCGGATCTTCGCTTTGGTTATGAACTTGTAGAAGTTACTAGCTACTTCAAAGAGACACCGTTCCGAGTATTCCAAGCGCCATATGTGGGCGCGGTCGTGATGCCAGGTGGCGCAGCAACACCACGTCGCGAACTTGATGCGTGGCAAGATTGGGCGAAGGCTCGCGGTGCCAAGGGCATTGCATACATTCTCGTTAATGAGGATGGAACTCTCGGGGGACCGGTCTCAAAGAACATTTCAGAGAGCGAAGCAGCAGGTATTGCTGATCTTGTTGGAGCCAAGAGCGGAGATGCAATCTTCTTTGCGGCGGGAGAACGCGCATCGTCACAGCAGCTTCTTGGTGCAGCTCGTTTGGAGATCGGAAAGCGTTGCGGTCTCATTGCAGATGGCCAGTGGGAGTTCCTCTGGGTCGTTGATGCACCAATGTTTGAACCAACTGATAACGGTGGTTGGACTGCAGTGCACCACCCCTTCACAGGGCCAAAGCCTGAATTCGCATCAACCTTCAAGAGCGATCCAGCATCTGCTCTGGCCTATGCCTACGACATCGTTCTCAATGGAACTGAACTCGGTGGCGGCTCAATTCGTATCCACGACCGCAATATCCAGAAGGAAGTCTTCTCAGTTATTGGACTGACCGATGAAGAGGCTCAGAGCAAGTTCGGCTTCCTCCTCGAGGCATTCAACTACGGCCCACCTCCTCATGGTGGAATTGCTCTCGGTCTCGATCGCGTCTGTGCACTTCTTACCAACTCAGATTCCATCCGTGAGGTAATCGCCTTTCCAAAGACTGCCAGTGGTGGAGATCCACTCACCGGTGCTCCAACTCCAATTACTCCAGCCCAACGTAAGGAAGCTGGCATCGATTGGGTCCCTGAAAAAGCAGAGATTAAGTAAGTAGAAACGGTAGGGTTATCAACATGGGTCCAGGTGGAATTGCAACAATTATCGCGTCAGTATCGCTTCTCATCATTGCCGTTGCTATCGCCTACGTTGTTATCCGCGTAGGTAAGTTGGTAGATGAGGCTTCGCTGAGCATCAAGGCGCTCACTGAAGATACGACCCCACTTTTGGAAGAGTCGACTCGCACCTTAGAGCTCATCAACAGCCCGCTGGAAAGTTTTGCTCGAATTACCAAGAACGTTGAAGAGGTCACCACTAAGGTCACTGACGCGACTACCGGTTTTATGGATAAGAATGGTCCTGCAGTCAAAGTGGCTGGAGCGCTTCTGAGTGCAGCTCAGATCAATAAGGGACGTAAATCAAAAAAGAAAGCTGAGTAGCCCTTACCGTGCAATCTGCTGAAATTCGCTCCCGTTGGCTACGTTTCTTTGAATCAGAGAATTCACTAGGCCTTAACCACACAGTCGTTCCCTCTGCATCCTTGATTGCAGATGATCCAAACCTTCTCCTGGTCAATGCAGGCATGGTTCCCTTCAAGCCATATTTTCTCGGCGAGGTAAAACCTCCCTACGACCGTGCAACCTCAGTACAGAAGTGTGTTCGAACCCTCGATATCGATGAGGTAGGTAAGACAACTCGCCACGCATCCTTCTTCCAGATGTGTGGAAACTTCTCATTTGGTGATTACTTTAAGGAAGGCGCGATTGCTCTTGCATGGGAGCTCCTGACAAAGCCAATCTCCGATGGAGGTTATGGTTTTCCAGAGGAGAAGCTCTGGGTAACTGTCTATCTCGATGATGATGAGGCGGAAGAGATTTGGCACAAGAAGATTGGTATCCCGCGCGAGCGTATTCAACGTCGCGATATGGCCGATAACTTCTGGTCGATGGGCGTTCCTGGTCCATGTGGTCCATGTTCAGAGATCTACTTTGATCGCGGCCCTGCCTATGGTCGAGATGGTGGACCAATTGCCGATGAGAATCGTTACCTTGAAATTTGGAACCTCGTCTTTATGCAGAACGAGCGCGGGGCGGGCGGTGGCAAAGATGGCTACCCAATCCTCGGTGAACTTCCTGCAAAGAGTATCGATACCGGTCTTGGCCTAGAGCGCGCTGCTGCTCTCTTGCAAGGTGTTGAGAATATCTATGAGATTGATACCACGATGCAGATCCTTTCTAAGGCGATGGATCTCTCTGGCGTGAAATATGGATCATCTGAGAAGACCGATGTTTCGCTACGTGTGATTGCAGACCATGCTCGCACCGCTGCGATGTTGATTGGTGATGGCGTCACACCTGGCAATGAAGGTCGTGGTTACGTGCTTCGTCGCATGATGCGCCGCACAATTCGTAATATGCGACTACTTGGCACCAACGATGCCATCATGTCTGAACTGACTCAAGCGGCGATTGGCGCGATGGGTCCACAGTATCCAGAGCTTGTGACCGATACAAAGCGCATCCTCGCTGTTGCCTCAGCGGAGGAAGAGTCATTCTTGCAGACACTCAAGAGCGGAACGCAGATCTTTGATCTTGCAACAACTTCTCTGAAGGCCGAGAAGAAGAGCAGGCTTCCTGGCGATGAAGTCTTTAAGCTTCATGACACCTATGGATTCCCATTTGATCTCACACTTGAGATGGCGCGCGAAGAAGGCTTGGAAGTAGATGAAGATGGCTTCCGTCGTCTGATGAAGGAGCAGCGTGATCGAGCTAAGGCCGATGCCAAGGCGAAGAAGAGTGGCCACACTGATCTCACCGAGTATCGCAAGATTGCAGACGATAAGGGTGTGACGAGCTTTATCGGCTATTCACATACTGAAGCAGATGCAACAGTTAATGGAATTCTCGTAGATGGCGTGAGCGTTTCCAGCGCGGTCGAAGGCGATGATGTTGAAGTGATTCTCGATGCAACACCTTTCTATGCCGAAGGTGGTGGCCAGCTAGCCGATGGTGGTCGTATCACCTTGGCAAATGGTGCAATCATCGATATCTCAGATGTTCAATCACCGGTAAAGGGCCTCTCGGTTCACCGCGGAAGAGTCATTAACGGAGAGATCTCCATTGGCTCTTCCGGTCATGCCGTGATCGATCTTGAGCGACGCAATGCAATATCACGAGCTCATACTGCAACTCATATGGTCCACAAAGCCTTCCGAGAAATTTTGGGAGAAACAGCAACTCAAGCAGGTTCAGAGAACTCACCGGGACGTTTCCGTTTCGATTTCCCATCAACAGGGGCAGTTTCTGCTGGCGTACTCAACGATGTTGAAGGTCGTGTGAATGCGCTTCTGCTAGATAACCTCGCTGTTACGGCAGAGGTAATGACCCAAGCAGAGGCGAAGCAGATTGGTGCGATGGCCCTCTTTGGTGAAAAGTATGGCGATCAAGTGCGCGTTGTCAGCGTCGGTGATTGGGCGCGCGAGCTCTGCGGCGGTACACACGTCAGCAGTTCTGGCCAACTCGGAGTCGTTAAGTTATTAGGTGAATCATCTATTGGAGCAGGCGTTCGTCGCGTTGAGGCGCTAGTGGGTGCAGATGCATATAACTTCCTCGCACGTGAACATATCTTGCTCAACTCGCTCACCGATTTGATTAAGGGCTCTCGCACAGAAGAACTTCCAGAACGTATTCAAGGTTTGCTCGATAAGATCAAAGAAGTTGAGAAAGAACTTGCTTCACTGCGTTCTGCACAAGCGTTAGCTGGGGTAGAGCAGCTTGCGACAGCAGCCAAACTCATTGGTGAGACTAGCTATATCGGTGGCGTTCTTGCAGATGGCGTCTCGGGCGATGATCTTCGCAAGATTGCACTTGAACTTCGTGGCCGTGCTGCAAATTCAGTAGTAGCGCTCATCAGTGTCAGTGGAGGTCGTCCTGTTCTCGTTGCAGCTGCCTCCGATGGGGCACGCAGCGCGGGGTTCAAGGCGGGAGAGCTAGTCAAGATTGGTTCGACAATCCTCGGTGGTGGCGGAGGCGGCAAGGATGATTTCGCTCAAGGTGGCGGAACTGATTCATCTAAATCCCTTGCAGCGCTAGAAGCAATCGCTTCACATCTTTCTGGAAAATAATATGGAGCGTGGTCGCAGAATCGCCTTTGATTATGGTGATGCGCGAATTGGCGTTGCTATCTGTGATCCTGATGGAATTCTGGCGTCTCCGCTTCCTTTCCTCGACTCCAAGCATCCAAAGCTGATTAACCACATTGCTGAGCTCTTCGCTGAATATGAGCCAATTGCAATCTACCTAGGAGAGCCTAAGCACCTATCTGGCGGTGAAGGTGTTGCTGTTGCCAAGGTTCGAGAGTTTGCAGCAATCTTGCAGGAGAGGTTCTCACTCCCTTTGATTTTCATCGATGAGCGCTTAAGCACAGTAGATGCGCAACGGCGTCTTAAAGAAGCTGGCAAGAACAGTAGAGATTCGAAGGTCCTTATTGATTCGATGGCGGCAGTTGCCATCTTAGAAGGCGGCCTTGCTCGTGAAGCTTGATCGGAAGAAGTCGCTATTGGTCGCAGTCCTACTTGTTCTAGCGCTAGGACTATCCATCTTTATAACACAGCGAGGCGGGAGCTCGGCACCTGATTTCCCATGTGTTCAAGAGGGGGAGAGTGAAAGTAATACGGTGCAGGTCTCCATTGATGTTTCGGCAGGGGAGAGCGGTTCGGAGATAGCTCAAGAGCTTTTTGATAAGAAAGTCACTGCTTCTTTTCAATCTTTCTTTGGTGTGGCAGTGGCGGATCAGAGATCAGGTTCGATTGCTCCCGGAAATCACCTGATTGATAAGGGAATATGCGCAGAGCAGGCGTTAGAACAGCTCTTAGATGCGAAGCGAATCACAAACCTTCTCTCGGTAATTGAAGGTGCTTGGAACTCTGAGATCAAGAAGTCACTCATCTCTATCGGATATTCATCATCGGAGGTCTCTAAGGCATTCTCCTCCTTTGCTATTCCAAAAGGATTTTCTACATTAGAGGGACTTCTCTTTCCAGCTCAGTACAGTTTCGATACCTCAACCTCCGTATCCACAATTCTGGAGGAGATGGTTCTTCGAAGTCAGCGAGAGATGAAATCGGCGGGGCTATTTACTTCACAAGAG
>JAURJS010000099.1 GCA_030832135.1 Candidatus Planktophila sp. | reverse complement strand
CTGTGGCTCACGGCGTTGATCCCCATATTGATTTCAGCGATATCGATGAGATTCGTCGCACGGTGGAATATGCCAACCAACTTAAGGTTCCAGAGCGCCACCCATATGGAGGTGACCTCGTCTTCACTGCATTCTCTGGTTCTCACCAGGATGCAATCAAGAAGGGCTTCGAACATCTCGAGCGCGATGCAAAAGCAGCTGGCGTTCCAACAGATCAACACACCTGGGCGGTTCCATACCTCCCCATCGATCCTAAAGATATTGGCCGCTCATACGAAGCTGTTATCCGCGTGAACTCACAATCAGGTAAGGGTGGCGTTGCCTATCTCTTGAAGACCGAGCATCACCTCGACCTTCCTCGCCGTCAACAGATTGAATTCTCAAAGATCGTTCAGGCTAAGACTGATCATGAAGGTGGCGAAGTAACGGCCGACCAACTCTGGGAGATCTTCGAAGATGAATATCTTCCAACAGAATCTGCGCCATGGGGAAGATTCCGCCTTAAGGGACTTTCACAGAAGTCAGAGATGAACCAGGATGTTCAACTGAATGTTCAGATTACAGATCGCGGTGAAGCTGTTGAACTTGCTGGCCACGGTAATGGGCCGATCGCTGCCTTCTGCAACATCCTCAATAACTATGGGGTTGATGTGCGCGTTCTCGACTTCCACGAGCATGCCCTCTCATCAGGTGGCGATGCCTCTGCTGCTGCATATCTTGAATGTGCAATTGGCGGAGAGGTCTATTGGGGAGTCGGAATCGACCCTAATACGACAACTGCTTCATTGAAAGCGGTCGTGTCTGCAATCAACCGCGCTATCCGCTAACTACCCTTAGCGCCGTGAGTATAAAGGCGGGCCTCTATCGTGATGAAGCGATAGTGCTGCGCACCCAGAAACTCGGTGAGGCCGATCGCATCATTACGATGCTGACAAAAGAACATGGCCGAATTCGCGGCGTTGCAAAGGGTGTTCGTCGCACCATGTCGAAGTTCGGTGCTCGATTAGAGCCTGGTAGCCATATCGATATTCAGATGCACACAGGTCGAACCTTTGACACAATCACACAAGTTGAAGCGTTGATGAATTACGGTGAAGAGATCTCCAGTGATTATCAGCGCTGGACCATCGCCCATGCAATCCTTGAGACAGCAGAGCGATTCTCACCTCACGAACAAGAACCAGCACCACTAGAGTTTGCACTCGTAGTTGGCGGGATGCGCGCACTGGTAGAAAATCGCTATGACCCATCTCTAATCCTCGATGCATTTCTACTTCGATCACTTTCCATTGGTGGCTATGCGCCATCGCTCTCTCAATGTTCACGGTGTGAAAAGCCGGGTCCTCATCGCTACTTTTCACTAGTCGGTGGCGGATCTGTCTGTAATGACTGCCGACCATCGGCATCTGCCACACCGGCAGCAGAGACGTTGCAGTTGATGGATGCCCTCCTGAACTCAGATTGGGAAACGGCAACTGCGAGCGAAGGTAAAAACCGTCGAGAAGCTAGTGGATTGATTGCCGCCTACTTACAATGGCACCTTGAACGCGGACTTCGAAGTCTGCCTATGGTGGAGCGTGCATGAGTAAGAAGAGAATCGAAGTTCCTCATCACATCGCAGTTGTGATGGATGGCAATGGCCGTTGGGCAAAGCAACGTGGCCTGCCACGAACTGCGGGCCATGAAGCTGGCGAGAAGGTCCTCTTCGAACTCGTAGAAGCTGCCATCGGTTTTGGTGTGAAAGAGATGAGCGCCTACGCATTCTCCACCGAGAATTGGAAGCGCACCCCAGAAGAAGTGAAGTTCCTCATGGGATATAGCCGCGAATCACTTCGCAATCGCCGTGATCGCCTCCACGAGCTTGGCGTGAAAGTTAATTGGGTAGGGCGCCCGCAACGTCTCTGGAAATCAGTAATTGAAGAGCTGCAAGAGGCAGAAGAGTTGACTGCGAAGAATAAGAAGTTCACCCTCAACATGTGCGTGAATTACGGTGGTCGCGCTGAGATTATCGATGCCGCAGCAGAGCTTGCAAGAGATGTGAAGCGCGGAAAAGTGAAGACAGACTCCATCACAGAGAAGACTTTTGAGAAGTATCTCTACGCGCCAAAGATGAGTGATGTTGATTTATTCCTGCGTTCATCGGGAGAACAGCGCACCAGTAATTTCTTACCGTGGCAGGCGACCTATGCCGAGTTTGTCTTCATGGATGTTCTCTGGCCAGATATGACGCCAGCTCAACTCTGGAAGGCGATTGAGCAATATTCTGAGCGCGACAGGCGGTTTGGAAAGGCTTAGCATTAAGGTGCTCATCTCAAGGAGACCACTATGCGCAAGGTTCAACTGCTCTCACTTACATCGTTAATAACGATTTTCTCACTTGCACTCCCTGCTGTAGTGCAAGCGCACCAACCTGTGGCACTTCTCAGTAGCGATACGACCCCTGCAAAAGGACCACTCCTTGTTGATGGCACGATCTCCTTCGCCGTGACAGCTAGCTTTAATAAGGTGGGTGAGATCAGAGGCTTTCGAGCAGGATTTAAAGCAGGTGATGCACTCGCGCTTCAATATCTCATCATGGATAAATCTCCGGAGAATAAATTGAAGAGCGCTCAGCTGCCAACCCTTGTGATTACCTCCCCATCTGGGGCTCGAACCACAATGAAACTCAATGAGCGGACGAATTTCTTTGAGCCCTATAGCCAGACGAAATATCTTTATCTCGGACGACTTAAACGTCTCGCCGAGGTAGGTATATATAGCTTTACTCTCACCTCACGAGGAAAGGCATCGGTGACGATTGCCGTGGGGGAGCGGGAAGCTTCGGGTGAAGTATTGAGAGGCGTTAAGGTGCTTCCAACTCCAACAGCGACTCCATCCTCATCACCCACGCCGGCAGTAACTCAATCACCCACAGCGACAGAAACTCCATCGCCAACTCCATCACCAACGCTGACCACTCAGAGCACAGTTGGCTTTTCACGCTCACAAGTTGAAGCGAGTAACTCGACTACAAAGTGCTGGTCGATTATCAACGACAATGTCTATGACTTAACGAAGTGGATCAAATCCCACCCAGGCGGACAATCTGCGATCACCTTTATCTGCGGTAGAGATGGAACAGATGCATTCCTGGCACAACATCGTGGACAGTCAAGCCCCTTTAGCCGCTTAGCTTCCTTTTATATCGGCCCATTTACTGGGTGATATTGATCTTTCCATATTCATAATTGAGTGCGGTAGCGATACCAATCCATATTTGATATGGAATAAAGGCCAGTGCTGCCTTCCACGATACAGAGAAGATGATTGCCAGAATCGGCAAAGTCACAATCGTCGTAGTCAGTAGAGAATGGGCAGCTGCGGAGAAGTCATGTTCAAAGTAGAAGAGATATGACCAACGTAGTGCGAAGAAGACGCTTGTGGCGAAGAGTGCGAGAGCCAGAGCCACCAAGAGCGGCCTAGCCTGAGAGGCGATCGTGTAGAGCGAGATTCCAATGACTACGAAGTTATATGGCCAGATGATTCCAAAGAGATATCCCGGTGGTTGCCATGAGGGTTTTTGTAGTGATTGATACCAACCATCAGGTTGATTCCAAAAGTTAGCTCCACCTGCATAGATGAGAACAAGAACGATTCCTATCACTGCGCAAGCAATTCTCCATGGAGTCATGCCTCTTATTCTGCCTTAAATTAAAGTACTTTATCTAAGACGCAGCAGGATGATCGATAGGAGTCGGCGCCGTCAAAAGTGCATCGCATTCCGCGCACTGCGCATTGTCCAGTAGATACATTTCCAGCTCATAGGTGTGAGGACAAAATGCAGCAGTAATCTTTATCAAATTAGATCCGCAAGCAGGGCAGGCACAGGTAGGAATCCCTCTAAAATTTCCCATGTCAGCACTTCTTGCAGATACCGAAGATCTCGGCGGTATGTCCGACATCGCGGAAGCCATGCTCTTCAGCTATCAATTGGGCCCATTTTTCGATAGCGCCGCCCTCAATCTCAACTGTCTCTCCACAACTCTTACAGACGAGGTGATGATGATGGCTCTCTCCGCAGAGGCGATAAATAGCCTCACCATCATCGCGACGTAAAACATCAACAATTTTGTCATTCACCAAACTTTGAAGAGATCGATAGACGGTTGTCAGGCCAATGCTCTCGCCCTCACGTTGCATAAGACGATAGACCTCTTGAGCGCTAGCAAAACCGCCAGCCCGCTCGAGTGTGCTTAAGACACGTGGATTAGAACGTGACAACTAACTACTCCATGCCATGCAGGAAGCCGACAAGTGCCCACATGACAATCACACCGACAATCGTTGCCACGATTGTGTAGCGAGACTTATGACGAGAATGAGCTTCCGGAAGGATGTGGGATGTTGCCAGGTAGATCACGATTCCGGCAAAGAGGGCAAGATAGGTTGCAACAAAGTTTTCGCTGACTGCAAAAGAAGTTCCGAGAGCAGCACCTGAGATACGTGCGATGCCATCGACTCCTAGGAGCCAGATACCTCTCTTGCTCCACGATCCATTCTTAATGAGGAATGAAACCGTGTTGAGTCCATCGCTAAATGCGTGAACGAGAAGTGCGATGAAGACTGCAAGGCCAAGTTTGTTCGAGACAGAAAATGCCACACCAAGTGCGATGCCATCGAGGAATACATGACCACCCATAGCAAGGGCGCCAAGGGAACCTGCAATATTTGATGCATGGCTATGGTCATGGCCGTAATCAGATTCCGCAGGTTCATGTGAACCGAAGATCTGCTCATAGAAGTGGAGGAGAAGAAATCCAGCAATTAGCGCGATGGAGACAACAGGTGCGTGGAGAAATTCACTGGTGCCCATCTCAAAGACTTCAGGCAGTAAATCAAAGGCAACCAGGCCAAGGAGTAGGCCTGCGGATAGACCAAGAACAATGTGAAGGCGATCCTTCGACTTGATGGCGATAAATCCACCAGAGGTAGTAGCGATAGCGGTCAGCGCTGCGAGTCCAATTGCGATATTCATAGCGAGACCGTATCACAAATGAAAATGATTTTCATTACCGTTCTCAGCCCCCTAGGCTAGGGCCATGATTGCTATCGCTCGTTTTCGCGTTCCCACCGGTCAGGCCTCTGAGTTCCGCGCTCAATTGGAGCGTGCTCTTGAGGTTTTTAGAGAGCGAGATGGCTTCACCTTTGGCGAACTCGGCCAAAACCTCGATGAGCCAGAGCTGTGGGGCTTAACCACCCATTGGCTCAATGTTGGCTCATATCGACGGGCCCTTAGCTCAACCGCGGTGAAGATGGAGGTTGTTCCACTTCTAGCAACAGCGATCGATGAGCCCGGTGCTTATTCCAACGATATTTAGTGCGTTAAACTAACGGCTACGTTCATATAACAGTTCAATCGTTGTAAGAGCGCCGACAGCCAGCCGGAGCGTTAATTTAATTCCCCGGTTGTAATTAACCAAAACCGCAAGCGCAAGCGCTTCGGTTTACAACCGGATGGAGCTCCCCATGGCCGTAGATCGCCTAGAAAATATCGTCTCTCTCTCAAAGCGTCGCGGCTTTGTCTTTCCCTCCTCTGAAATTTATGGTGGCCTGCGCGCATCTTGGGATTACGGACCACTCGGAGTTGAAGTCAAGAACAACGTCAAGCGCCAATGGTGGAAGACGATGGTCATGGGACGTGAAGATGTAGTCGGTCTCGACTCATCTGTGATCTTGGCTCGTGAAGTCTGGGAGGCATCAGGACACGTTGCAACATTTAGCGATCCGTTAACAGAGTGCACCGCCTGCCACAAGCGTTACCGCGCAGACCACCTTGAAGAACAGTATGAGGCAAAGCATAAGAAGAAGCTTGAATCACTGACAGAGATGAATTGCCCTGCATGTGGCAATAAGGGTCAGTTCACAACACCTAAGCAATTCTCTGGCCTACTCAAGACCTTTCTTGGTCCAGTTGAAGATGAGTCAGGACTTGCATATCTACGTCCCGAGACAGCTCAAGGAATCTTTATCAACTTTGATCAGGTAATGACAACATCTCGTAAGAAGCCACCATTTGGTATCGGTCAGATTGGTAAATCTTTCCGTAATGAAATCACACCAGGAAACTTCATCTTCCGTACTCGTGAATTCGAGCAGATGGAGATGGAGTTCTTTGTCGTTCCTGGAACAGATGAAGAGTGGCATAAGTATTGGATTGAGACTCGCTTAAATTGGTATAAGGATCTTGGAATCAATCCAGAGCGTCTTCGCCTCTTCGAGCACCCTAAAGAGAAATTATCTCACTACTCAAAGGGCACAACAGATATTGAATATAAGTTTGAATTTAATGGAACGGAGTGGGGCGAGCTCGAAGGCATTGCAAACCGCACCGATTTCGACCTCAAGGCTCACTCTGCTGCATCAGGTAAGGATCTCTCTTACTTTGATCAAGAGAAGAATGAGCGCTGGACCCCATATGTCATCGAACCTGCAGCAGGTGTAGATCGCTGCGCTCTTACCTTCATGATGGATGCCTATACAGAAGATGAAGCTCCAAATGCCAAGGGCGAGATGGAAAAGCGCGCAGTGATGAAGTTTGATCACCGCATCGCACCTGTTAAGGCTGCCGTTCTTCCGCTTTCTCGTAATGCTGACCTTTCTCCTAAGGCGCGCGATCTCGCCGCTCAATTGCGTAAGAACTGGAATATCGATTTCGATGATTCAGGCGCAATCGGCCGTCGTTACCGCCGTCAAGATGAAATCGGTACTCCTTACTGCATCACTGTTGACTTCGAGACGCTCGAAGATAATGCAGTCACCATTCGCGATCGCGACACCATGGAACAAGAGCGCATCTCAATCGATCAGGTTGAGTCATGGCTTGCTCCAAAACTATTGGGTTGCTAGTAACCACTTGTTAAAGCCACTCGCACTTCCGCTTCGGGATGGGGTTCATCAGGTAGATCCACCTGTTGTCCTCGCTCCGATGGCAGGAATCACCAATGCACCTTTTCGCATGCTCTGTCGTGAACAAGGCGCCGGTTTATTTGTCTCTGAGATGGTGACAGCTCGTGCGCTGCTAGAACGTATTCCAGAAACACTGCGCATGATCGAACCAGGTCCGGGCGAGTGGCCACGTTCAATTCAGTTATATAGCGTTGATCCGCACCATATGTCAGAGGCGGTAAAGATGATTGGTCGCGAAAATCTCGCCGACCATATCGATATGAACTTTGGCTGCCCGGTTCCTAAAGTGACACGCAAGGGCGGGGGAGCAGCTCTTCCTTATAAGCGCAACCTCTTCACAGCAATCGTGAAAGGTGCAGTAGAGGCGGCAAAGCCATTTGGTATTCCGGTAACGGTAAAGATGCGTATCGGAATCGATACCGACCACCACACATATTTAGAGGCGGCAAAGTCTGCAGCAGATACGGGCGTTGCCTGGGTTGCACTTCATGCACGAACAGCAGAGCAGATGTATGAAGGCAAAGCTGATTGGTCGGCAATTGCCAATCTGGTAGAGCACCTCAAGCCCACTGGTGTTCCTGTTCTTGGCAATGGTGATATCTGGACCGGCGCAGATGCCGTTGAGATGGTGAAGCAGACAAATTGCGCTGGCGTTGTTGTCGGCCGCGGGTGCCTTGGCCGCCCGTGGTTATTTGCAGATTTAGTTGCAGCCCTTCGTGGCGATGAAACACCGCACCTCCCATCACTCTTTGAGGTCCGTGAGGTGATGTTCCGTCACGGTGAATTAATTGTTGATTACTTCGAGTCAGAGATCCGTGGCTGTAGAGATTTACGTAAACATATGGCTTGGTACCTCAAGGGCTTCCGTGTTCCTAGCGAGCTTCGCCGCCAATTCGGAATGGTTTCATCCCTTGATGAACTCCGCTCTCTCCTTAATCAATTAGAGGATCAGCCATATCCAGTTGAGGTCTCAGAGAAACCTCGTGGACGCACTAGCCATGGTCGCACGCCAACACTTCCAGATGGTTGGTTGAAAGATCCGGATGAGATGATCCATCTTGAATCAGAAGATATGTTCTCGGGCGGCTGATGTTTACCTTAATCCGCCGTATCGTCACTGTCATTCTCACCATTGTTATCGCCATTCCTGGTTATGCCCTCTTTGTCACATGGAATGCTGCACATAATCCAACGATAAGAAGCGCTGAAGTTATTGTGGTTCCAGGTGCTTCACAACTCAATGGCGCTCCAGGTGAAGTTCTCCTTGCTCGCCTGCAAGAAGCAAAGCGTCTCTATGATGCAGGTCTTGCACCATTGATCATCACAGTTGGTTCTGGCGCTCCTGGCGATAGAACAACTGAGGCGGCATCAGGTGCCTATTGGTTGCGCACACATGGTGTGAAGAAATCGGCAATCGCCTCTCTTCCGGAAGGTCGAGATACTCGCACCCAAACCAATGCATATGTGGCAGAGATGAAGAAGCGCAAGATTTCAAATGTCATGATCGCTACCGACCCTTATCATTGCAATCGAACCATTACGATGGCGAGAGATTTAGATGCCATCGCAACCTGCTCACCTGTTACTGATGGCCCTAATTCGCTTGATAATTCCCGCTTTCGTTACTTAGCTCGCGAAGCCGGCGCCTATCTCGCATACATCACGCTCGGTCGTCGAGGTATCAATATCAGCGATCACTTACCCAGTTCACCCATTGATGTGAAGGGCTTATAAGGTAGGACTATGGCATCCGAGGTAGTGGGATATTCAAGTAGCGATCAAGATCGCTTCTTAGACGAACCTGCAAAGCGCGCTGGCCGAACAGAATTTATGCGCGATCGCGCACGAGTCATTCACTCTGCTGCTCTTCGCCGCTTAGCGGCCAAGACTCAGGTAGCTGTTCCTTGGGAGAATGATTTTCAGCGCACCCGTCTTTCTCACTCACTTGAGTGTGCACAGATTGGTCGCGAACTCGGTGAATCACTCGGTGCAGATCCAGATCTTCTCGAAACCGCATGCCTCTCACATGACCTTGGACATCCACCATTTGGCCACAACGGCGAAGAAGCTCTCGCTGAAGTTGCAGCAGAGTGCGGTGGTTTTGAAGGAAATGCGCAGAGCTTTCGATTGCTTACTCGTATCGAGGCAAAGACAGTCGATAGCAATCAGAAGAGCGTTGGCCTCAACCTCACGAGAGCATCCCTTGATGCAGCTACGAAATATCCATGGAGCAATCAAGTTAATCCTCGTAAGTTCGGTGTTTATGCAGATGATGTGGAGATTTTCAATTGGATGCGCCAAGGCGCACCTGAAGGACGCAAATGTATTGAAGCGCAGATCATGGATTGGTCGGATGATTGTGCATATTCAGTTCACGATTTAGAGGATGCAATCTTTGCTGGCCAAGTCACCGTCAATGACTTCGAACGCGATTTTGATGTTCTCTTCTCGGTGATGACCCATGATTACAAGAGCGATGCAACCAAGGAAGAGGCAGCTGATGCACTCACCCGCCTGGCCTCGCTCTCATGTTGGCCACGTGGATTTGACCGAACCCATGCATCTCTGGCACGTTTGAAAGATACGACCTCGCAGTTGATTGGTCGTTTTGTCGGAGCGGCAGAGCGCGAAACCCGTGCTGTTCACGGAGCGGGGAACCTCTCTCGCTATAGCGCCGATTTAGTCATTCCGCGCGAGGCAGTCATCGAAGTTGATTTCCTCAAGGCTGTCGCCGGCCACTACCTCATCAATGCAGCAGCATCGCAAGAGCGTTATGAGAAGCAGCAGATTGTTATCCGCGAACTAGTAGAGATGCTCTATGCCAAGGCGCCACTTGAGCTCGACCCTATCTTTGAAGATGATTGGAAGCGCTCCACCAATGACTCAGAGCGCCTTCGCGTTGTCATTGACCAGATTGCCAGCCTGACCGATCCCGGTGCCTACGCTCTCCATGCCCATCTCCGTGGCAATTCCGGTAAGTAAGGTTAAGGTTGCAACATGAGCGGTCGCATTAGAGATGAGGATGTCCAATACATCCGCGATCGTGCTGCCATCGATGAAGTTGTCGGAGATTATGTTCAATTAAAGAACGCCGGTGGCGGACAGAAGAAGGGTCTCTGCCCCTTCCATGATGAGAAATCACCTTCCTTTCATGTCACTCCAAGTAAGGGATACTTTCACTGCTTTGGTTGTCAGACCGGTGGCGATGTCATCGCCTTCTTAATGAAGATTGACCACCTCTCCTTTACAGAGACGATTGAACGTCTAGCAGATCGCATGGGCTATACCTTGCGCTATGAAGAGTATGCCGGCGGGACAAAAGCACCGGTGGGAAATCGCTCTCGCCTTGTTGCAGCACATCTTGAAGCGGCAAAGTTCTTTCAAAACCTACTCAACACATCAGCTGATGCTGCATATGGTCGCGAGCTCCTCACAAAACGTGGCTTTGATCGAGCAGCATGTGAAGCATTCGGTGTTGGCTATGCACCTAATGGGTGGGATGTGCTGACTAAGCATCTGCGCGCTCTCAACTTCACTATTGAAGAGCTCGAACTCGCAGGGCTATCTAAGATGGGCGAACGTGGTCCCATTGATAAGTTCCGCAACCGCTTAATGTGGCCGATTAGAGATATCACCGGCGATGTCGTTGGTTTTGGAGCCCGCAAGTTAGCCAGCGATGAAGAAGATCAGGGCCCTAAATATCTCAACACATCTGAGACCCCCATCTATAAGAAGAGCCAAGTCCTCTACGGCCTCGATGTGGCGAAGAAAGAGATTGCTAAAAAGCGCCAGGTCGTTGTCGTTGAAGGCTATACCGATGTAATGGCTTGCCACCTTGCAGGAATTACAACTGCGGTGGCAACATGTGGAACAGCATTTGGCCCAGACCATATCCGCATCATCCGCAGATTGCTGATGGATGATGATGCATTCCGTGGTGAAGTGATCTTCACCTTCGACGGCGATGCCGCCGGACAGAAAGCTGCGATGCGAGCATTTAACGAAGATCAAAAGTTTGTGACACAGACCTTCGTTGCCGTCGAACCTGATGGCTTAGATCCATGTGACTTGCGACAGAATAAAGGTGATCTCGCACTTCGCGATTTGATTGCTCGACGTATTCCGCTCTTTGAATTTGCGATTAAGACCGAGCTCAAGCAACATAATCTCGATACCGCCGAAGGTCGCATCAACGCTCTCAATGCAACTGCGCCACTTGTTGCGCAGATTCGCGATAAGTCACTCCGCCCTGAATACACACGACTCCTCGCAGGTTGGTTAGGTGTTGAGGTAGAACTCGTCTCGCGCGCAGTCTCTGTCGGTGCTCGCAATATTCCAGCCCAACGTGATAACCATGAGACACATGGCGAAGAGCCACAGAGCGATACCTCGTGGCGACCAGACCCACTAGAGCCATCGTTGATGCTCGAGCGCGAAGTGCTCAAGGCGCGCGTTCAACTTCCCGCCCTTGTTGGTTCATGGAGCACAATTGAAGATGGATCTTTTACCCATCCGGCATATAAGGCTCTAGCCTCAACAATAAATTCATTGGGAGCTACTCGTGCATTTACGACCGAGGAGATTGCTGACCCTCAGATGAAGGCGCTCTTCACCGAACTCTCTGTCGAACCAATCCGAGCAGATGGTGAAATCACTGAGCGATATGTGGCAAGTATTGTTGCGCGACTTCGTGAGGTCGGAATCAGTCGAGCAATCGCCGATCTCAAATCCCGCCTCCAGCGACTCAATCCAGTCGAAAATGGCGAGGAGTACAACGCCGCCTTCGCCCAGTTGGTGGCCTTGGAGAGCGCCCGCCGAACCTTGCATGAATTGGCGGTCGGGAGCCTTTAATTTTGTCGCTCTCGTAGGCGTGCGATAGAGTGCGTCTTCGCACGATGCTATTCCCTGATAGCTCAACGGCAGAGCAGTCGACTGTTAATCGACAGGTTCTTGGTTCGAATCCAAGTCAGGGAGCATATGAAGAAGAACGAGGAGTTCGACCGCCGCACAACTCTGCGCGGCGCTCTTCTCGTTGCACTCACCTCGATCACAACGCTGCTCACAAAAGAGTCAGCGACTGCAGCGTCGACTAACATCATCAAAACCTCAAAGCTCAAGGTCGGAGCGACGCACTCTTTCACCACAGCAAAGCAGGGAATTCCGGCAATTCTCTTTCGCACCAAGACCGGCGTCTTCGCCTACTCCACTATCTGCACCCATCAAGGTTGCACCGTTACCTATAACAAGAGTAAGAAGAGCCTGATCTGCCCATGCCATGGAGCTCAATTCGATCCATTGAAGGGTGCAAAGCCAACCACAGGGCCGGCTGAGACTCCGCTTGCAGCAATCAAGGTTGCAATCAAGGGCGCTTGGGTCGTCGAACTCTAATAAAGCTCAAGATTTCATAACAGGAAATTCTCAGCAACAAGGGGCATCATTTCCCTCATGAGAAATGCAAAAGTCATAGCCGCGTTCGTTGCAGGAGTTGCTGTCGCTGGAGGCGTTGCAACAGCTGCCACAAATCCAACATCAACCGTTAATGCTTGCGCAGATACTCGCACCAAGGTCTTGTACTTGGCCACCAATGGAACATGCACAGGCACCCGCACGCCAGTAGTCATTGGCAGTGGATCCACAATGGATGCGAAGACGATTGCCTCTCTCGTGACACCTTCTGTGGTTTCAGTAAAGGTCACCACAACAAGCGGTGGTGGCAATGGCTCAGGCTCTATCTACAAAACCAGCGCCACAACGAGCTATATCGTTACCAATAACCATGTTGTTGAAGATGCGGCAACCAGTGGCACCATCACTATCGAGCTCGTAGATGGCAGCCAATATAAAGGCACCATCGTTGGACGTGATGCCAATTACGATTTAGCTGTTGTGAAGATCAGCGCCGGAAATCTTCCCGTGATTGCAATTGGCGACTCCTCTAAGGTCAGCGTTGGCGATCCAGTTCTCGCTATTGGTTCTCCCTTGGGTCTTGCCAACACTGTGACGAGCGGAATCATCTCCTCTCTCAATCGCCCGGTGACAACTGGCTCTACCGGCGCTGAGTCCTATGTCAATGCAATTCAGACAGATGCAGCGATCAACCCGGGAAACTCAGGTGGAGCCCTCGTTGATGCGCAAGGTCGCCTCATCGGCGTTAACTCGGCTATCGCCACTTTGAGCTCAGGCGGAACAAGTGGAAATATCGGTCTTGGCTTCTCCATTCCTATCACTGAAGGAAAGCGAATCATCGACGAGATCATCGCCACTGGTAAATCAACGCGTCCAGTTCTCGGTGTCTTCTTCGACTCCACCTACACAGGAATCGGCGCAAAGATTTCACGACTAAGTGCAGGCGAGGCTGCCGAGAAGGCTGGTATCCCAGCGGGATCGATCATTACCGCTATCAATGGCGTGAAGACCCCTGATACCGAGAGCGCGATTGTAAGAATTCGTTCACTTGTGCCAGGCGCATCAGCGACTGTGACGGTAACTCTTCCAACAGGTGGAGAGAAGACCTACAAGGTCACACTAGGTTCAGCTGCAAGCTCTACCAATTAATGGAGTAGGCGGGCTGAAGCACCTGCGCTAGGCAGCGATGTGAAGAAGCGTGGCGCCTTAAAACCCTTCTCGCTATAAGACTTCTTGATCGCCTCTTTTACTGCATCAATCTGATCTGCCTTGATCAGTGCAATTGCACTGCCGCCAAAGCCACCACCGACCATGCGAGAACCGAGCGCACCTGTGGCTAGAGATGCATCCACTGCAGCATCGAGCTCTGGACAGGAGACGGTGTAATCATCACGGAGCGAGATATGAGATTCATTGATCAAGCGTCCCAAAGTTGTGAAATCTGAGGCCTTAAGAGCTGCGACCGCATCTTTAACGCGTGCTATCTCAGTAACAGCGTGACGAGCACGAATGTACTCAACCTCTGTGATCTCACTCCTTCTGGAATCTAGAACTTCCATAGTGAGATTACGCATTGAAGGAATTGAAAATTTGGCAGCTACTGCTTCACATGACGCGCGACGTTCTGCGTAGCCACCATCTACAAGAGCGTGATGAGCTTGAGTATCGATGATGAGGAGCTCTAGCCCTTGCGATGCAACATCAAAGGGGACTGACTCTGTGGTGAGGTCGCGACAATCAAGGAGGAGGGCAGAGCCTTCACGACCCATTAGTGAAACAGATTGATCCATGATGCCACAAGGCATCCCAACGTAATCGTTCTCCGCTTTCTGCGTTGCTCGTGCGAGATCTTCAAGTGATTTATCAAGAGAGAAGAGGGCGTTGAGACCGACTGCAACAGAGCATTCAAGAGCTGCAGAAGATGAAAGCCCTGCTCCTGATGGAACATGGCCATCGACCAAGATATCTACGCCAGATGAAATTTCTAGAGTCCAGATAACGCCGAGAACATACTTCTCCCATTCACCTGCGCTACCTGGCTTCACATCCTTGATATCTATAGTGAAGATGCGGTTCTTTCGCTGCTGAGATGCAATGCGCACTAGACCATCGTTATTGCGAGCGATGGCAGCATAGCTGCGATCTGCAATTGCAAAGGGGAGTACAAAACCTTCGCTGTAATCAATATGTTCGCCAATGAGATTAACTCTCCCTGGCGCTTCAGCCAACACCTGCGCTCTATGGCCGAAAAGCTCTTGAAAAGCACTCTCTAGCGTCGCCATTGAATTAAAGCTTTACATCTTTGAGTTGTTGGGCAGACTGCTCTGGCTTCATATCCATAATGAATGCACCCATCGCAGATTCAGAGCCTGCAAGATACTTTAACTTTCCTGGCGCACGGCGCACAGAGGTAATCTGCCAATGAAGACGCAAGAGATCGCGCCCCTGACGAACTGGGGCTTGATGCCAGGCAGCGATATATGCCATCTCAATACCAAATACACCATCAAGGCGCTGCATGACCTCGATTGAAATCGATGGGAATGAATCGCATGCTGCAGGAGATAGCTCGGTGAGATCTGCAACTGGCTGCAGCGGAACTACATGAATCTCAAATGGATAGCGTGATGCATAAGGGGTGTAGGCGACCCAATGTTCATTACGGGCGATGATGCGCACTCCATCACGAAGTTCGCGAGCTAGGACATCCTCGAAGAGGACGTGGCCGGTCTTCTCCTTATGTGCTCGAGCTACAGCGAGCATCTTTTGCACGCGTGGTGGAAGGTATGAATATGCGTAGATCTGACCGTGAGGATGGGCGAGAGTGACGCCAATTTCTTCACCGCGATTTTCAAATGGAGCGATATGTTCAATATAGGGCAGCTGTGAGAGCTCTTCGGTGCGATCGCGCCATGCTTCAAGAAGGGTGCGCACGCGCTGTGGCGAGAGAGTCTTAAAGGAACCGCCGTGATCGCCGGTAAAGCAGATTACTTCACACTTTCCAGCGGCAACGCCCTCATCGGTATCGGCTCCCACTAAATCGGGTAGAGCGAAATCTCCCTCGGGTGGGCGAAGAGATGGTGAGCGATTATCAAAGACGACGACCTCATACTCTGATTCAGGGATCTCTGTGAGGAGCTCACCGGTTGTCGGACAGAGGGGACATAACTCTTTCGGTGGAAGGAAGATACGTCCTTGGCGATGGGCAGCCATTGCTACCCACTCATTGACCAAGGGATCTAAGCGAAGCTCACCAATACCTGGTTGCTCCTCCTTCTCGCGCTGATCGGCAACGGAACGAGTCTGGCCTGCGGTGTCGTAATAGCGAATAGTGCGACCGTCGTTCATCGTGCGGTCGGTTCGAATTACACCAGCGGAAAGCTCTTTAATCTCGTTGATTGCGCTCATAATGGAGTAACTCTATAACGGTTAAGCCCAATTAAGTGTGCGCTCGATTGCTTTCTTCCATCCAGAATAGCCAGTGGCACGATCTTCAGCTGTTGAAGTTGGGCTCCAACGACGAGATTGCTGCCATTGCTTCTTCAAATCATCGGTAGTGGCCCAGACACCAACTGCAAGACCTGCTGCATATGCCGCCCCGAGAGCAGTCGTCTCGGTGATAAGTGGGCGAGTGATATCGATTCCCATAATATCTGCCTGCATCTGCATGCAGAGTGAGTTTGCAGTGATTCCACCATCGACTCGCATCTCAGCCATCGGAACTCCAGAGTCTGCAACCATCGCATCCATCACATCGCGTGTCTGATAACAGATCGCCTCTAAAGCTGCGCGAGCTAAATGCGCTTTCGTTGCAGCGCGAGTTAATCCCACAATCACACCGCGGGCATCACTTCGCCAGTAGGGAGCAAAGAGTCCTGAGAATGCAGGAACAAAGTAGACGCCAGCTGTATCAAGAACAGAGGATGCCAGTGCCTCAGTCTCTGCCGCATGGCTGATGATGCCTAGTTGATCACGGAGCCATTGAATGGCCGAGCCAGTGACAGCAACTGATCCCTCTAGGGCATAACGAGCTGGTTCATCTCCGAATTTGTAACAGACAGTTGTGAGTAGCCCGTTCTTTGATCGGACGATATCTGTTCCGGTATTGAGAAGAGCGAAGTTACCGGTTCCATATGTTGTCTTCGATTCACCCCTATCGAAACAGACCTGACCGACCATTGCTGCCTGTTGATCGCCGAGAATTCCTGCAATGGGAACAGAGGCGCCGAGTGGGCCATGTGGATTGGTCTGAGCATAAATTTCAGAGGATGATTTAATGGTCGGAAGAACTGCGAGCGGAATTCCTAAGATATCAAGGAGCTCTTGATCCCAATCGAGGGTCTCTAAATTCATCAGCAAGGTGCGACTGGCGTTGGTGACATCGGTGAAGTGGACTCCACCTTGGGTTCCGCCAGATAAATTCCAGAGCAACCAACTATCGATTGTGCCAAAGCGTGCGGTGCCTGCCTCAATGGCTGCTCTCACTGCCGCTGAATTTTCAATAAACCAGTGCATCTTGCTTCCGGCAAAGTAGGGAGCAACAGTCAGACCGCTCTTATGAGTCAGCGTAGCTCGCGCGGCTTTAGGTAGTGATTCCAGGAATGCCGCCGTGCGGACATCCTGCCAAACAATCGCATTGTGAAGCGGCTGACCGGTAGTGATATCCCAGGCAACGGTAGTTTCGCGCTGGTTGGTAATGCCGATGGAGGCGAGATCAGAACCGAGAAGGTTGGCCTGCTTTAAGGCGCCGGCAATCACCTCTTGGACGCGATCCCAGATTTCTGCCGCATCATGCTCGACCCAGCCCGCCTGCGGAAGTATCTGACGATGTTCTAATTGATGTTGGCCAACAACTTTTCCGCCCTGATCAAAGATCATAAAGCGAGTACTGCTCGTTCCTTGGTCCAAACTGCCTACGAATGCCATATCCTTAAGCCTACTCAATTGAACGGGAAATCGGTATACCCACGATGTTTTCATCTGAACT
>JAURJS010000003.1 GCA_030832135.1 Candidatus Planktophila sp. | reverse complement strand
CTATGGTGCGAAATGGTTTAGAGCTAGAACCTCGTTTGCTTGCGCTCGGTGCATCGAGCCATTCTGGTTCTGCCGAACATATCGCTGCAGTGCGTGAAATCCTGGCAACAGTTGGGCTCGATGAGAGCGCACTCCAATGCATGCTCGATAAGCCACTAGGTGATGCAGAGCGTCGTGCCTATGGTGATCAGGCACCTACTCGCATCGCAATGAATTGCAGTGGAAAGCATGCAGCAATGCTGGCAACCTGTGTAAAGAATGGTTGGTCAATCGATAACTATCTCGATGCAGATCATCCACTACAAACTGCCTGCCGCGAAGAACTTGAGAGCCTCTCAGGCGAGAAGATCACGCTAACGAGCACTGATGGATGTGGAGCTCCACTCTTTCTTATCTCTGTTGCAGGTCTTGCGCATGCAGTTCGCGCGATCACAATCTCTACAGATCCTGCCCATGTAAAGGTTTTAGAAGCATCGCGTGCATTTCCTGAGATGGTTGCAGGAATTGGTCGCCTCACAACAGTGATGATGGAAGAGATTCCAGGGCTCTATATGAAGGATGGCGTTGAGGCAGTTGAAGTTGCATCGATGCCTGATGGTCGCACCTTGGTCTTTAAGGTCAGCGACGGTTCTCTTCGCCCCTTTAGAGCGCTACTTCATGCAGGGCTAAAGCTCCTTGGCGTGGAGAGTTCATATCAAGGAGAGCCAGTTCTCGGCGGTGGCAAGGTCATCGGCGAAATTCGGGCAACCTTCTAACGCCAAGAGCGATATTTAGGCGCAGTAGGCGCTTTCTCCCAATACTGCGTACCCTTGATGCATGAATCGCCGCGTCGCCACTTTGATGGTGCATACCTCGCCTCTCGATCAGGCGGGTACAGGCGATGCTGGTGGAATGAATATCTACGTCTGCGAATCAGCTGCGCAGATGGCCGCGCAAGGAATTCAGGTCGACATCTTTACTCGTCGCGCCAATAACGATTACCCAGACATCGTCGATCTCGGCAATGGTGTTCGGGTGCTCCATCTCAATGTTGGTCCGGTTCATGGCGTGACAAAAGAGAAGCTTCCTGCGCTAATTCCTGATTTATCTGCTGCATTTAAAGCAGCGATGATGTGCCAAGGTAGTTACGACATAATCCATTCTCATTACTGGATCTCAGGAAAAGTTGCGATGCCAGTTGCGAAAGAACTTGGAATTCCTTTGGCGCACACCATGCACACTATGGCGCGGGTGAAGAATTTAGCTCTTGCAGAAGGCGAAACTCCAGAACCAATGATTCGCGTGCAGGGAGAATCACAGGTAGTTGCAGCAGCAGATGCTCTCATTGCAAATACAGATGCTGAAGCAGCAAGCTTGGTCTCCCTCTATGAAGCGTGTCCAGATAATGTCTCAGTCGTTAGCCCTGGTGTGAACCTTGAGATGTTTACGACAGGTGCCGGAAAGAATATTGCTCGAAAGAACCTAGATCTTCCCCTTGATGCTCTGCTTGTGACATTTGTCGGGCGCATCCAGCCACATAAGGGTCCTGAGGTTTTGATTCGCGCTGTTGCAGAGATGGTGAGCCACTCACCAGCACTTCGCTCAAAGTTGGTCACACTCATTGTGGGTGGAGCATCAGGAGCCAATACATCTGAAGTTGATCGAATGAAAGAACTTGTTAATTGGCTCGGCATCAGCGATGTTGTTCGCTTTGCACCACCTGCGCAGCGCCAGGAGCTTGCAGATTATTACCGGGCATCTGATTTAGTCTGCGTTCCAAGCTACTCAGAGAGCTTTGGTCTTGTGGCCCTTGAGGCGCAGGCTTGCGGCACACCTGTTGTAGCTAGCGCTGTAGGCGGACTTCGTACCGCAGTGGCCGACGGTATCTCTGGCGTCTTGGTAGATGGCCACGATCCACGCGCCTGGTCTTCCGTTATTGCACGTCTACTGCAAGAGCCTCAGCGACGAATCTTGCTATCAATGGGCGCTTTGGAGCATGCCTCCCACTTCGGCTGGGCTGCAACTTCCCGGGGAACTCTCGATATCTATGATCGCGTCTTATCCATCAATGAGGCTGCAAAGAAGAGTATCGGTTAAATGTCAGCGCTCAAGGTGATTGCAGATTTTCTGCAATCAGAGTCAATCGATTTTGATCAAGAAGGCAATACTTTTCTAATTACTTTAAAGGGTGAGAAGAAGTTACAGACTCACTGCGCACTCATTGTCGGTGATCACTCTCTCAGTATTAACGCCTTTGTAATTCGTAAACCTGATGAGAATGAAGAGAAGGTTCATCACTGGTGCATGAGTAAGAATGCCACGATGTATGGGTTGGCTTTTGCAATCAACAAGCTAGGCGATATCTACCTCGTCGGACGTCTACCCCTTGGCGCAGTCAACGCCACTGAGCTCGATCGCATACTTGGCTCTGTTCTTCAATATTCAGATTCATCATTTAATCCACTACTTGAGATTGGCTTTGCAAGTGCGATTCGGCGCGAATGGGCTTGGCGCGTTTCTCGAGGAGAATCACTTTCAAATCTCGAAGCATTCGCTCACTTAATGTAATTTTCGCCCATCTCGTGGCAAGATACGCACATGTCACATTACAAATTGATCTTGTTGCGCCACGGCGAATCTGAATGGAATGCAAAGAACCTCTTCACCGGTTGGGTAGATGTTCGTCTCTCAGCTGCTGGTGAAGCTGAAGCAAAGAAGGGTGGCGTTCTCCTTGCAGATCGCAACCTCCTTCCTGATGTCGTTCACACCTCATTGCTTCGTCGCGCAATCCACACATCGCAACTCGCACTCGACTCATGTGACCGTCACTGGATTCCAGTAAAGCGCTCATGGCGTCTCAACGAGCGCCACTATGGCGCACTTCAGGGCAAGGACAAGGCGCAGACTTTGGCCGAATACGGCGAAGAGCAATTTATGTTGTGGCGTCGCTCGTATGACACCCCACCACCAGAGATTGTCGCTGGCTCAGAATTCTCACAAGATCAAGATCCACGTTATGCAGATCTAGGTAAGGATCTTCCACTCACAGAGTGCCTCAAGGATGTTGTTGCTCGCATGATTCCTTACTGGGAAGAGTCAATCATTCCTGATCTCAAGGCGGGTAAGACTGTTCTTGTGACAGCACATGGAAACTCATTGCGCGCATTGGTGAAGCACCTTGATGGAATTAGCGATGAAGATATCGCAGGACTCAATATTCCAACTGGTATTCCACTCTTCTATGAACTCGATGCGAACTTTGCACCTGTCACTAAGGGCGGCGAGTATCTAGATCCAGATGCAGCTGAAGAGGCGATTAAGGCAGTAGCAAATCAGGGTAAGAAGTAAAACTCTTACAACTGCATTGAATTACTTGAAGAAGAGTCTTATGACTGCTTCTCGGCGTACTCACCTGTAACCAGGAAGTAAACGCGACGAGAAATTGAAACTGTGTGATCTGCGCAGCGCTCGTAGTAGCGACCCAAGAGAGTCATATCGATTGCTGTCTCAATGCCATGTGGCCAGGAATCATCGAGGAGCGCTTCGAATAGTTTGCGGTGAAGGCGGTCCATCTCATCGTCATCGCGCTCAACTTCTAGTGCAACATTGATATCGCGGCTCTGCAAAAGTCCTGTCACCTTATTGATAAGGGCAACAGCAACATCACCCATCGCTTGGATGGTTGGTTCGAGCTCAGCAGGAACTGCCTTATTTGGATATCGCATACGAGCGATGCGAGCAACGTGGTGAGCAAAGTCGCCCATACGTTCAAAGTCAGCGCTCATACGAAGTGAGGTCACAAGATTACGAAGGTCGCTCGCAACAGGTTGCTGACGAGCCATCACATCTAAAGTCTTATTGTCGAGCTCATGCTGAATCGCATCCACACGATCATCTTCTGCGATTACCTCTTCAGCTAATTCGAGATTGGCAGTCAAGAGTGCGGTTGTCGCACGGGCCATCGCGCCAGAGACAAGGTTAGACATCTCAACGAGAGTCTGGTTGATTGAATCTAGGTCTTCATGGAAGGCGTCGCGCATGGGGTAAGAATATTAGGTGGGGAAGAGAAAAGATAATTGTGAAGGTGAACACGCTCTAAAGCAGGCGTGAATAGTGGGTAAATCGCCTCATCTTTGAAGACTTTATCAGGGGTGCCAACTTTCTAGCCCCTACGATTGCCCCATGGTGCGGGCTTTAAGGCGAAAGAAACGAGAGGGCCAATTAGAGCGCTCATTTGCCACCGCTGAAATTCAAGAGATGCTCGATGTTCTTGGTTTCGCGAGCGTAATTCTCGGTCCAGGAAATCGTATTGATTACTTCTCCGCTAGCGCAGCCGCGCTCGGCGTGATCCGCGATGAAAAGCTCGTTGGAGATGAATTCATCTCACTTCTTCGAAAAGCTCGCAGAACCAAGCTTCCGCAAGATGCCCAAATTGAGGTTCCACGTGGTCCGATCGGTGAGGGAACTCGTAAGTTATCTGTCCATGTTCACTATCTCTCAGATTACGACTCACTCATCGCCACCTTTAACGATGAGAGTGAGGCGGAACGTATTGATGCAGTTCGTCGCGATTTCGTCGCCAATATCTCCCACGAGCTTAAAACTCCGATTAGCGCCCTCCGCACTTTAAGTGAAGCGGTGACAGTTGCATCGGAAGATCCTCAACTCAATAAATTTGCCATCATGATGCAGAGCCAAGTGGAGCGTCTTTCAACTCTTGTTCAAGAGATTATCGATCTCTCACGTCTGCAAGATGCTGATCCGCTACTCGATGCAATCCATGTTGATGTTGATGAAGCAGTCAATGAGGCAATTGATCAATGCCAAGTCTTAGCTGATACTCGCAATATTGAAATCGTTCGCGGCCCTTTGGTAAATGTCAGCGTGGTTGGAGATCGCACCCACTTGATCATGGCCTTTCACAATTTAGTAGAGAATGCAATCAACTACAGCCCTGACCACACCCGCGTCTCCGTCAATACAACATCATCGGGAGATATCGTTGAAGTTGTTGTCATCGATCAAGGTGTGGGAATAACTGAGGCCGATCAAGGAAGAATTTTCGAACGCTTCTATCGTGTCGACCCTGCTCGCTCTCGCGAGACAGGCGGCACTGGTTTAGGACTTTCAATTGTTAAGCACGTCATTGGTAACCATGGTGGAGATGTTTCGTTATGGAGTTCAACTGGCGTTGGTAGCACATTCACCATTCGACTTCCGATAGCTGAAGATTCCCCTGAAGATGGAGCACAGTAATGGCACGTATCCTCGTAGTTGAAGATGAAGAGACGCTCGCAGAAGCGATCTCATTCTTACTAAGCAAAGAAGGCTTCGATGTAGCGGTGGCTGCAACAGGTCCTGCAGCAATCGAGAGCTTTGAGAAATCAGGCGCTGATCTGATCCTGCTCGACCTTATGTTGCCCGGCCTGTCCGGCACCGAGGTCTGTCGACAGATTCGCACTAAATCTTCCGTTCCCATCATCATGCTGACTGCTAAAGATTCTGAGATCGATAAGGTCGTTGGGCTAGAGCTAGGCGCAGATGATTATGTGACAAAGCCTTACTCATCACGAGAATTGATTGCTCGCATCCGCGCTGTATTACGTCGCGGAGAGCTTGCTGACACTGGAACTGATGGAGCTACCCTTGAGGTTGGTCCAGTCCGGATGGATACAGATCGCCACATCATTAGCGTCAATGGCGAAGTTGTTGCGATCCCTCTCAAAGAGTTTGAGCTTCTTGAATTCCTTATGCGTAACGCTGGTCGCGTGCTTACGCGCGTACAGTTAATTGATCGCGTATGGGGCAGTGATTATGTTGGAGATACCAAGACTCTCGATGTACATATCAAGCGTCTTCGCGCAAAGATTGAGAAAGATCCGGCAAACCCTGAATATATTCAGACAGTGCGCGGTATGGGTTACAAGATGGAGCGAAACAACTAACTACTCAGTTGTTGCCGCAGTTTCCAGCTTTGCGCCAGATGTAATACCTGCATAGATATCGCGCTGATCGCGGATAATCACACGTGTGGTGACAAGACCTGCACGAGCAAATCCAATCGTGAGGTCAACGGTTGTACCGGCAACAGGATTAACGCCTGCAAATACTGCCTTGGCATTTGCCTGCTCACCTTCGAAGTGAATTGGCTTATTTGTAAGAAGCTTCTTCTCGCCTGTGATCGATGCGCCGACATCACCGACGGTGATTCCAAGAATCTCATCGCCTTCATCTGCGCGGTTAACAATCTGGCCAACGATTACTGCAGAGCCATCTTCTGTTGCTACGAGCACAAGGTTGCTCACGCGAATATCGCTGCCATCAGTGTGGATTACCGCTTCGGCGCCATCTGTCACACGATTAGTTTTACGTGTCTCAGCATTGGGACCTGATCCACATGATGTCAAAGTAATCGACGATGCAACTGTGAATGCAATAGCAATAGTTGTGAGTGCAACTTTTTTCATTTGGCGCATGGGGAGATTATCTCATGCCGCTAAACCCTTTAATCACGCCTACTTCAGCCCGATTAATTGGGGTTTTCTGTTTCTCTGTTCGCTGGTAGAATTAGCCCTCATCCCCAGTAGCACGAGAGGCTCTCCATGACATTTAAGGTCGGCGAAACCGTTGTTTATCCTCATCACGGAGCAGCACTAATCGAAGCTATTGAGACTCGCGTAATCAAGGGTGAAGAACGTACCTACCTCGTCTTGAAGGTTGCTCAGGGCGATCTCACCGTCCGCGTTCCTGCAGACAATGTTGATCTCGTCGGCGTCCGCGATGTTGTGGACTCAGCGGGCCTTGATCGCGTATTTAACGTTCTCCGCCAGCCATATACAGAAGAGCCAACAAACTGGTCACGTCGTTATAAGGCTAACCTTGAGAAGCTTGCATCTGGTGATGTCATTAAGGTTGCTGAGGTTGTTCGCGATCTCTACCGCCGCGATCTCGACCGCGGTCTCTCAGCTGGTGAAAAACGTATGCTCGCCAAGGCGAAGCAGATTCTCGTATCAGAGCTCGCTCTTGCTGAGCGCACTGATGAAGAGAAGGCTGCAACTCTCCTTGACGAGGTTCTAGCTTCTTAAAGCTCGCACCATGATCGCCGCAATCATTGCTGCTGCAGGCAGTGGCGAACGTTTCGGCGCACCAATTCCCAAAGCACTTATCCATCTTGGAGATAAGACTCTCCTCGCCCATGCCATTTCAAATCTGGCACCTGTCGCCGATCAGATAGTTGTGACAGCTCCTGCTGGTTATGAAAGTCAGATCAAAGAGCTTGTTGGCGAGGAAATCACCGTTATTACAGGCGGCTCAACTCGTTCAGAATCAGTGCGTTTAGGCCTTGCTGCAGTCGATAAAGATGCAGAATTTGTTCTAGTCCACGATGCAGCGCGAGCTCTAGCAAGTACTGCACTTGCGCAATCTGTGATCGATGCACTTCGCGCAGGAGATGTTGCAGTAATCCCAGCTCTTCCTGAAGTTGATACTGTCAAGGTTGTAGATGCGACAGGGTATGTCGTTTCAACTCCTGAGCGTTCGACGCTACGAAAAGTTCAGACCCCACAAGGATTCTCTTACTCTGTTCTCACAGCAGCACATGCCACACCGCAAGATGCAACAGATGATGCAGTCTTAGTCGCTAATGCTGGTCATAAAGTTCGAATCATTGCTGGCGAAGAATCAGCGCTAAAAATTACAACGCCATCAGATCTATCAACTGCAATGACATTTATCGGAAATGCGCAGACCTTCCGCACCGGCGTTGGTGTTGATGCACATGCATTTGGTGCAGGGCGAGAACTCTGGCTTGCAGGTTTGCAGTGGCCAGGGGAAGTCGGTGTTGATGGACATTCAGATGGCGATGTCGCAGCCCATGCAATCTGTGATGCTCTCTTTGCGGCAACTGGCACCGGCGATCTCGGTGCAAACTTTGGAACATCAAGACCTGAGTATGCAGGAGCATCTGGTTCAACGCTCTTGCAAGAGACACTCAATATCGTCACCGCTGCTGGCTACACAATCTCTAATGTCACCGTTCAAATTATCGGCAATCGCCCACGTATCGGCTCTCGTCGCGCTGAGGCAATCGCCGCAATATCAACTGCTTTAGGTGGTGTACCAGTATCGATTCTCGCCACAACAACAGATGGCATGGGATTAACTGGAGAAGGCAAGGGCATTGCAGCGATAGCTACAGCGCTCGTT
>JAURJS010000098.1 GCA_030832135.1 Candidatus Planktophila sp. | reverse complement strand
TCCATATCGAAGCCTGCATCGCGGAGTGCGCGAATCTTGTCTTCCTCTGAAACCTTTGTCTCAATGAATTCTTCGATATCTGGGTGATCTACATCGAGAACAACCATCTTTGCAGCGCGACGGGTTGCGCCACCAGACTTAATTGTTCCTGCAGATGCATCAGCACCACGCATAAATGAAACAGGACCAGAAGCTGTTCCACCTGACTTAAGGAGTTCCTTTGATGAACGAATACGTGAAAGGTTAAGACCGGCACCAGAACCGCCCTTAAAGATCATTCCCTCTTCGCGGTACCAGTTAAGGATTGAATCCATTGTGTCGTCAACAGACAAGATGAAGCATGCAGAAACCTGTTGAGGCGCTGCTGTTCCAACGTTGAACCACACTGGTGAGTTGAATGAGAAGATCTGGTGCAAGAGCATATGTGTGAGCTCGTGCTCGAAGATTGTTGCATCTGCATCTGTTGCAAAGTAACCGTTCTCGCGTCCTGCCTTTGTATAGGTAAGGACTACGCGATCGATAACCTGCTTGAGAGACCATTCACGGTTCTCAGCACCGACTGCGCCACGGAAGTACTTTGTTGTAACGATTGTTGATGCGTTGACTGACCAGAAATCTGGGTACTCGACGCCGCGTTGTTCAAAGACAACCTCGCCGGTCTTCCAGTTCTGCTGCACAACGTCGCGGCGATCCCATGTGACCTCGTCATAAGGGTGGATGCCTTCGTTGGTGTAAATGCGCTCAATAGTTAAGCCTTTTCCGCCTTTAACCTTTGAAGCTGGTCGATTGATGACCGTATCTGACATAGTGATTTCCCGTCTCTCTTAACTGATTTATATTTGAATTTTCTGGTATTTCTCTGGTGTTTATTACTAGTACTGCATATTTAGTTTTGGGGGTGCAAGAGAGCTATTAACTCTTTCCAGTAAAACTGGATGAGTTAGTAGTTGACTTGCTGGCGGAGGAAGGGGACTTACCTTTATTACTTACTTCATTTAAACCATTTGAAGGTAGAGCGCGGAGAAGTGCAATCTCTCCTTCAAAATCTTCTAAGGAGGCAAAGTTACGATATACAGAGGCATATCGCAGGTAAGCCACCTCATCGAGTTCGCGAAGTGGCGCAAGGATCGCCATTCCCACTTCGTGAGCTTCAATCTCTGCCTGACCTGTTCCGCGGAGAGTCTCCTCAACGCGTTGAGCCAAGAGAACGAGATCATCTTCATTGACCGGACGTCCCTGACATGCCTTACGGACGCCCACTAGGACCTTCTCACGGCTGAAGGGTTCGGTAGCGCCAGAGCGCTTGATGATGTTAAGGAGTGCAACCTCTTGCGTTGAAAATCGCTGTGAGCACTGAGGGCATTCACGGCGGCGGCGGATCTGGGTGCCATCTTCAACTGGACGAGAATCGATCACGCGTGAATCGTCATGGCGGCAGAATGGGCAGATCATGCGGCGTGTCTCCTCTCGAAATACTGGGTTTTGCATCCAACTACATATAGTGGGGAATTGCGAAACCTACACTAGAAACACTACTAATGGAAGTTTCTGCCGTTCCAACCCCTACATATAGTGGGAACTGTAAACCAAATCTCGAGAGTTTTCCTGTTGAAAGCCTAGCGACACGCCCGAGAGAATTTATTGAGCCATCGAAAGCCTTTTCTAGCCAAGCAGTCGCGCTCCTGGGGTCGCCTTTGCGAGCTTGGAGTCGAAGGTCCAGAGTTGGGCATGCCGCTCTTGAGCTGTTGCAGAGATGATGGCATCAGGAGTTCGCATCCCTAGCTGCGCTCTCAATTCGGCCGCCTTAGATGCCAAAGCGGTGGTCACATCGATAACTTCCCGCAGATGAGGCCCTATCTCCCTCCAGAACCGATCGTCCTTCTTCTCGCTGATCGCTCGTGGGAGCACCTCTGTGATACAGATAGCCGATGTCACAAAAATAATCGTTGGGTCAAAACTTTCAACGGCACGTGTGTGCTGAGTATCAGCAGGATTCATCAGTGCGATTAAAACTGACGAGTCCAGGAGCGCTAATCCCATGACTCGGCACGTTCTTTCTCTAAATCAAAACCGATATAAGTATCGCCCATCGCATCTGCTAGAGCTTGAAAAGGGTTATATGGCGCTACTTTTTTGACCTCTACTACCCCACTCTCATTAACAGAAATCTCCACTTCATCTCCAATCATTAAATTTGAATTGCGCAAGACTTCTACGGGAATCGTCACCTGATGCTTTGCGCTGATGCGAGATGTGGAGGATCTTCCACGTCGTTGCTGCTTGACCGCCGGCTTCCTACCCGTCGCAGGTGCCTTCTTCTTAGCCTTTACCTTAGTTGCCATAGGTAAAGGCTAACTCATCTATCCGAGTTTTTATAGAGGGATTCGGATCTTCTGGCCAGCGACTACATCGCCGCTACCGAGGCTATTGATCTCGATAATTGCGCTCACAAGGGCGCCTGCCTGTCCTTCTGGCGCTACGCGGCTTGCAAGGGACCAGACGGTATCTCCTGGCGCCACGGTGACTGTAATAAAGCTATCTGCCGCTGCCACCGTTCTATCTGATGTGTCAGCTCCAGCCTGCCCGCCAGCAACGGAAGCTGCCACGATAGCGAGAGAAAGAACCACGAGGGTACGAGCTAACTTGCCACGGCGATTAAGTCGCACGGACGGATTGGCCTGAAAGCCTTGAAAATCAATAGCTTTAGAGTTACCTACTGAATTGATAGTCATTGTGCTCATGGTCTTGCTCCTGCCATATACAACCTTGGGGAAGGTTTTCGAACACTTGTTCGATAAGAGAAAGATACCCCCCACCACCGACAAGTGCAAGGCAAATTCGAACAGATGTTTGATTTTATCCACAACCTGTGGAACCATCTGTGTATGGCCAAAAAGATATCCCCCGATGGCGAGCTCACCGGCCGCCAGGTCGAGATCCTCGACTACCTCAAATCCTCTGTCTCAAGCCAGGGCTATGCCCCAACGATGCGTGAGATCGGCGCAGCGGTAGGACTGACCTCCTCGGCATCTGTGAAGTATCAGCTCGATATCCTCGAAGATAAAGGGCTCATCCGCCGCGGCGATAACTCAGGTCGCGCCATTGAATTGGTAATCCCAGATTCAGAGCTTGGTAACACCACCCCTATCGATAAGACAAAGTTCATCCCACTAGTCGGATCTATTGCAGCAGGCGTACCTATCACTGCAGATCAGATGGTGGAAGAGACGATGCCACTACCTGAATCACTTGTCGGTGGCGGCGAGCTCTTTATGTTGAAGGTCAAGGGCGAGTCGATGATCGATGCCGCTATCTGCGATGGCGACTTCGTTGTGATCCGTCAGCAGAAAGATGCCAACAACGGCGAGATCGTTGCTGCGATGATCGATGGTGAAGCAACTGTGAAGACCTTCTCTAAGAAGAGCGGCAAGGTCTGGTTACTACCAGCAAACGATGCCTTCGAACCTATCGATGGAACTCACTGTGAGATCCTCGGTAAGGTCACCGCTGTTCTTCGTTCAGTTCGCTAATACACAACCATCTTCACATGTACAAAAGTGAGTGCTAATATTTGAGATGAAAGCCCGGCGATAATGGTTCCAGGGGAACTTTTCTCGAAAGAGATAGCTGGGCTTTCCGCTTTCTACTTCCAAGGCAAGAAGAATGATTCATGGTTTGGTGCGATGGATGACTCCCACCATTCCGTTTTCTCGTTATTTAGTTTTCTTTGAGCCTCCCATAACCCATAATCAGCAACCTGCAATCCCCATGAGGATTTGGAATTCCAAATGATTGGCACAATCTTCCGATCAGGAACCTGCTCGGCAATATCCTTAACTACAAATTCAATTTCTCGTTTTTTCGCTTTGGTTTGTATATCGCCCATTATGCAATAAATAACATCCTCAGCTGAAGCAACCTGTTGTGCAATCGTTCTGAAATGCATACCCCAAGCGAGCCCGTAAAGATGTAGGTCTCCCATTGCCTTTACGTGTGGGTAAGCATTTTCTTTGTTTAAGAATGTAAAGTCGAAGCGGGGCGGCTCTAATGTGATCAGATTAAAAATTTTATCGCGGATTGCCCAACGATCATTTGTCGCGTGAAAACCTTCTTTTATTGAAATTCCAGACGCCTCGAGCCCGCATCGCAGCTTGAAAGCATCCGTGAAATTTGGATATGAACCGGATGTATACGCAGCAGTGCCAAAACCAAAGTACTTAGAACCCTTTTCGCTGTTATATCCCAAGTCTCCGGTCTCATCCGCAAATACATAAATGTCAGCCATATATCCATCTTTTCATACACCTATGACAGGATGATTTTCCTAATAAAATTTGTGGATGGGTCTGTGTTCGTAAATCCCTGATTTCATAAGATCTTGGAGTACAAGAGAGCGAGAGACAAGAACGGCTTCTTCGATATCTGAGTGCCACTCTTCTACATCTGCACCTGCAATTAGCGGTGCGCTCAAGACTGAGATTACGTCAATTATTTCAACACCTACTACGTCACCTTCTGAGCATATATCCACGTAAGTGTGGATGCTGTATTCGATAACTTTATCTACCGTGCATTCATGAAGTTGCACGTAGGCGCAATTTGCTTCAAGATCTATTTTAGTACTGTTCATCATATTTGCGTACTTTAATAATTTCCCGTTTTGAATCTTGAAGCTCGTTGTCTCACCTCGCTCCACCTGCGACTTGGCTTGACGCAAATGTTCGCGGTTCGATTTAGTGCTCAACAAAAACAAAGTTTCTAAGTATTCAGAAATCCATTTAAACATGAATAAGGAATACTCTCCTGATTGCATAGAATCAATAATCAAAACCAACTACTTTAGGTAGTTCTGATGGCTATAGCGAGCGCTCAATCACCTTTGTCGCAAGCTTGATTACCCAACTATTGCGATGGCCCGCCACCCACTTATATCCAAAGCGCCCTAGCGGCCCTGATGCCCGCACGATAAAGCCGAGAATGTAATTACCTCTTCGCCCTAACAAATATGCAATCGCATCTGGACCGACATAGACCTTGCCTGCATGGACCACGTGGACAGCTTGCGAGCACTCTTCATAGCTCAGCCCATAGAAGCCAAGATCTGCTCGTTGATAGGCAATCGCTTCTACATCTACCTTCTTGGCAACCCATGCCATCGTCACTTCACAGAAGTGGCATTGGCCATCGGTAAGAACAACAATCTCTGACATGACTGCTTACACAATCCGGCGCTTGATGGTCTTACTCAATTGCCACGCTGCATAGAGAAAGTAGAACTGAAATGGCAGACGCGCATATGCCAAGAGCGGCTCTGGCATAGGACGATCACTCCATTGGATCGCCATATTGATATTGGCGGGATAGACGGCAAGGAAGAGCGCGAAGGCGCCATAAGCACCCCATAACTTCAGCGGCTTTCCCAGCACCTTGATATGCGGGGCAGAGAGAAGTGCTAAGCCAATCAGAATCTCTGCCACGCCACTTAAGTAGGTATAGATACGAGGGTCCCCCGGCAAGGCCGATGGCACAATCGAATCAAGGCCAGAAGGAAATATAAAGTGGCCGATACCTGCGCCGAGCAGGATGTAACCCATCAGGCGACCTAGCTTGCGATTATCCATGGCGCAATCCTGACAGAGGATGAGCGATTGAGAGCGCTCAATCGTCACCTGTCGCAACTACGATAACCCCATGAGTTGGTTCTCGGATTTCAAGGCAAAGCGTGCAGATAAGAAGGCGCTCAAGGCACACACTGCCCTTCACCTTGCTTGGCAAGAAGATCTGGAAACTCTCGAG
>JAURJS010000097.1 GCA_030832135.1 Candidatus Planktophila sp. | reverse complement strand
GTTGTTACGAATGCTAGAGAGAGATTTACCCTTTACAAGATTGAGAATCTCTTCATCATCGATAAATCCGCATTTCACAACCTCAGCCATACCCGCTGCAAAGTCACGATCACTAAGGGAGCGAAGCCACGATGGATCGATAATGACCGAAATCGGAGAGTGGAAGGCGCCAATCAAATTCTTTCCATAGGGAGAGTTAATTCCGGTCTTTCCGCCGACAGATGCATCAACCATGCCAGCAAGGGTCGTTGGGATGGCGACCCAATCAATTCCTCGCAACCAAGATGCTGCTGCGTAGCCGGAGACATCAGTGACTGTTCCTCCACCTATTGCAACGATGAGATCACTTCTCGTAAAGCCTGCTTCGGCCAACTTTCCCCATATGAAGTTGAGCGAGGTTGAACTCTTTCCCGCTTCGCCATCAGGGATCTCAATGTGAGTTACCTCGACTCCAGAGAAATTGAATGTAGGCATATGAGAAGACATCGCAGCTGAAGAGATTATGGCGACGCGATCATGCTTGGAAGCTAATGGTGATAAATCACCACGCCAATCCCCCGTAATTCGAACTGAGTAATCACGTTCTGCTCTTACCTGAATCTCAGCCATTCGACTCTCCCTTACCTCGTAATTCATATGCAATCTCAATCTCAGATGAAATCTCATCGACAGATTTATTATCAACTTCGCAGATGTAGTGGGCTAAGCCTTCATAAATGGGAGCTCGCTCATTCATCAGGTTCTGCCATTGTGCACGCGGATTGCCCATAAGAAGTGGACGCCCTTGATTGAAACCCACTCGTGATGAGACCTGCGATAGTGAAATCTTGAGGTAGACGATAAATGCTCCGCTTGCTCGAAGTGCCGATTGGGCATCGAGTGAAAGACATGCTCCCCCACCGAGGCTCAGAAAGGTCTCATCTTCTAGAAGTGCGGTGCGGAGAATAATCTTCTCTAGAGCGCGGAACTCATCCTCGCCGGATTCGATGAAAATATCTGAAATCTCACGGCCAGATTGATCGACAATCATCTGGTCGGTATCGCGAAATGGTGCAGCGAGCTTTTCGGCAAGGGCCTCTCCAACCGTGCTCTTGCCTGAACCCATGGGGCCAATTAATACTATTCGTGGCGCCATCTTATTTGAAGCGAAGATTTTCCATATATGAGAGGTAGTTGCGACGAGTTTCAGCAACGGAATCGCCACCGAACTTCTCAAGAACAGCTTCAGCCAATACCAAGGCCGCCATTGCTTCACCGACTACACCGGCAGCTGGAACTGCGCAGACGTCAGAGCGCTGGTTAATCGCCTTCGCTGCCTCACCTGAGAGAACATCGATCGTATCTAACGCCTTCGGTACAGTTGAAATTGGTTTCATTGCAATTGATACGCGGAGAACTTCACCATTAGACATTCCGCCCTCGGTACCACCTGCGCGATCTGTTCTGCGCACAATCTTTCCTGAGCCATTACGTTCTATCTCATCATGAGCTACAGAGCCTCGCCGCGTTGCGGAGGTGAATCCGTCACCGATAGCAACGCCCTTGATTGCTTGAATGCCCATCATTGCCGCAGCTAATCGAGCATCAAGACGTCGATCCCAGTGCACATGTGAACCAAGTCCTGGAGGAAGGTTGTATGCCAGAATCTCGCAGACGCCACCTAGCGTGTCACCGTCTTTATGAGCCGCCTCAATCTCAGCAACCATTGCCGATGAGGAATCCGGATATGCACAACGAACAGGATCTGCATCAATGCGTTCCATCTCATCTGGATGTGGAAGGTCAAGCCCCTCCGCAACAGATACGCCACCAATAGATGTTACGTGGCTAAAGATTCTTATCCCAACGCTCTGTTCAATAAATGCTCGCGCGATTGCACCGAGTGCAACACGAGCTGCAGTCTCACGAGCGCTGGCTCTCTCTAAAATCGGACGGGCATCATCAAAATCGTATTTCTGCATTCCCACTAAATCTGCATGTCCTGGACGTGGGCGAGAGAGTGGAGCATTGCGAGCAAGATCTTTAATCTCCTCGATCGGTAGTGGATCAGCAGACATGACCTTCTCCCACTTTGGCCACTCGCTATTGCCCACCTGAATTGAGATTGGTCCCCCTTGGCTCTCACCGAGTCGAACGCCACCAAGAATAGAAACTTTATCTGCCTCAAAGTTCTGACGCGCACCGCGGCCTGTGCCGAGTCGACGACGAGCTAAGTGACGGTCGATATCTGATGTTGAGATCTGAATGTGGGCAGGCATTCCCTCAATAATTGCTGAGAGGGCAGGGCCATGAGATTCACCGGCTGTTATCCAACGCATGGCCCTATTGTCTCAGATAGAGGCAGATTGAGTCGCCTTATATAGAGCAGCTATTCAGATAGCGAGATAGAGCGCATTAAATGGGATGAGGATGGAAGGTGCGAAGGCAATCGACTGAGGAGTAGCGATCCCTTTGATGCGGGATAAGGCGAAGGTGAAAGCGATAGCAAATAGCGAGACCAGGGCCATTCCCAAGAGGTAGCTCTGGTTGAAGATAACCGAGCCAGAGGTTGCAGCCAGCAGAAGGAAGAGCTTCACATCGCCTGCTCCGATCTTGCCCAGAGATGAGATCAGAAGAGTAAATGGCAGCGCGATTAGGAAGGAAGGTAACTCTATGGTGGTCGCGTCAAAGAGAAGCGGAAGAGCTAGGGCCAATGAAAGTTTATTTGGTATCCGATGAACTCGTATATCGATGGCGCATATCAGCGCACTTAAAAGTAGAACAGATGCCTTAATCACTCATGGATGATAGGTAATTCTTGAAGTCGTGAAAGGACTGTTGTGGATTAGCTAATCGCCTTCTTAAGAAGTGGGCGAAGATGGGCCGCAAGCTCTGACTCATTGAGTGAGCGATCGAGAGCAAGCCCTAGTTGCTGAATACCTTGATAGAGCAGAAGCTCGATACCGTTGATCACCTTGCCCCCGGAATCTTCCCAGCGAGCACCAAGAACCGTTGGCCATGGTTTGTAGATAACATCGAAGAAGAGCGCACAATCACCAGCGAAAAGAGAGTCGGCGAGAAGGTCTGCAGCCCCGGCTGGCGTTGTATTTACCACGAGATCGTATTGAGCGAAGCCCGGCGAATCGTTCCATCGAATATATTCAAAGGAAGAGCTCTGAATAGAAGATTCCAAGACCTCTCGTCTGGTGCTTGTGCGCCCAAGAACCGCAATCTCATCTACAATGCCGTCGAGCGCACCGACCACAGCTCGAGCCGTACCACCTGCTCCAAGAACTAGTACTCGCTTAAACTTTTCAAAACCCTCATTACGCAACGCAGCTATGAAACCAGAACCATCGGTACTTGTTAGATGCCATTGATCCTCACGGCGATAGAGCGTATTTGCAGATTGAACGCGCATTGCAACCTGATCAACAGTAACTGGAAGAGCCAACGCCTCTTCCTTCAAAGGCATAGTGATCGAGAGGTAGTCGAACTCGTGATGATTGCTGAGAAAGAACTCTTGCAAAGATTCGAGCTGAACCTCTCTACGGTCATATTGACCTTCAATCCCAAGGTATCTAAAGGCCTCCCGATGAAGAAGGGGCGAGAGTGAATGCTCAACTGGCGAGCCAAGTACGGCCCCACGCAAAACATTATTCATCAATTACTCCCAAACTTACCTGCTCGGAGGTTCTTCTTATAAAGAACCTTCCAGCCGTTGAACTCTTCTATTGAATCCGTAAAACGAGTATCCCCCGGAGCAACTGTAATAAAGAAGAGCCACGGGCCTTTTTCAGGGTGAGTTGCCGCATACATTGCCTTACTGCCTGGATTGTTAATAGGGCCGGGCGGAAGACCGTAGCGACGGTAGGTGTTATACGGAGAATTCAAAAGCGTTGATTGAGTACTGAGAAATACCGAACCTCGGCTGCTCTTGATGTAATGAACGGTGGAATCAAATTGAAGTGGCATACCCTTAACAAGTCGGTTTCTGACAACTTGTGAAATCTTCGCGAAATCCTCCTGATCGCCTTCTGCTTGCACAAGGGATGCAATCACCAAAAATTGAGCAGGTGAATATTTCTCTTGTGAAGTAAATAGCCCCGCCGATTTCATCTCTCGCTGACTTCGAAGAACCATCTCCTCCAGAATTGTGGATACGGAGGTTGAGGTATCGAAACTGTACTGAGCTGGAAAGAGAAGTCCCTCTAATGTAGAAAATCC
>JAURJS010000096.1 GCA_030832135.1 Candidatus Planktophila sp. | reverse complement strand
TGATGGCGGAGGACAGGACGTTGTCGTTCACTACTCAGCAATCCAGGGTAATGGTTACAAGAGCCTTGAAGAGGGTCAGGCAGTTACATTTGAAGTTGTCCAGGGTCCAAAGGGTCCTCAGGCAGACGCAGTTAACCCAGCCTAATTACACTTACGAAAAACCCCGTCGAGAAATCGGCGGGGTTTTTCTTTTGCCTTAAATTCTTATAGCACTTACTTATTTGGTTCAGCAGGAATCTCACCGCGCTTAACTTTTCGCGCAGCAACTTCCTTCACCGGTGAGAGATCTTTACCTTTTCGCCATGCATCGAGATATTTCCACGGGAGAACTTCACCGCGACGAACCCACCAGATATCTGCTGGAGTTGGCCAAGATATTCCAAAGTGAAGATGGGGAGCTGTGCCACGTGCACTTCCTGTAGAGCCCACTGTTCCTAATAACCTTCCAGCTTTAACAGCTACACCTGGCTGAATACTTGCCGGGATGGTGCGAAGGTGTGAGCCGTAGTAACGAACCCCATCGACGCCAATGATGGAGACATAGAGGCCGCCACGATCGATACCAAGATTTGGTGGGCTCTTCCAGAGATCAACTCGATTTACCTCATCGACCACCCCATCAATAGGTGCCACAAATTTGCACCCCGCCTTAGTCAAAATATCTGTGGCGGCATAGTCGTGATGAGCACGAGCATAGTTAGCTTCACATCCTGCAATAGGAAAGAGGTATGCAGGCGCTGCCTGCGCTGGAGCAATTGGAATAATAAGTAGTAACGGCACCAAGAATCGCAATCGCATAGTCCAGAGCCTAACTAATACCGCTTTATTTCTTGAGCGCTATCCGGTCGAGTCGCGAAGTTACCAACATATGTGGCACCGTCAAGGCCCAGATAGTCACCAAGGTAAGCCATAGGAATTTATCGGTGATGCTCTCTCGTGCAAAGGCGGCAAGAACGCTAACGAAGATAAATGTTCCAACTAACGCTGGTAGACCAGGAATAACTGCCATCTGGAGAGCCTTGAGTGAGCGACCTTGGCTATAAAAGCTTAAGGATTTAGGAAGGAGTGAGGTTAGTCGTGCTGTGTGGCGCATCGCATGCCAGCAGCCAAAGTAGGTGGCAAATGCCACTAGTGGAGGTGCGACTGAAACAAGAGTGATGAGGCAAATCAGATCGAAGAAATCTCGATACTGTCGCTCTCGAACCAGAATTAAGATTACAAGCGTTGTCAGAAGCGCGATGGCGATAAGGATCTCGGAGTCAAAGCCATGATGCCAATCAATGAGAACCGGATTTACCTTCTCAAGCGCCTCAGTACTGCGGCTATTGATCAGTGGAATCACCACCGGAACGCAACCTGCTACCACTGCATAACTCCAGGTTGCGAGTTGACTGCGCTTCTTCGATGAGAGTTGGTTGAGCTCTGCAATATATGCGCTATCTCCGATACCAAAGTGGGTAGCGCTCATCACGACAACTGCAATAAATCCCCAGACATTCCATTGCAGGATTGCCCATATCGCAACCAAGGCGATAGCAACATAGATGGCGATAAAGAGCGCCATCTTGGCCGGCTTACTGCGAGGCAATGTGACGAGATGATCGAGGGCGCCATGTGGAATTCCGACCGCTAAAGCAGCAATTGCAATCACCACCTGCCAATGGAGTGATTCGGCTCCGAGCCAGGAGGAGAAGATGAGCGATAGGGCAGAGACTGTAATCACAGAAAATGTCGAGAATTTACGAACGAGTGAGAAAGTTTCTAACTTGGCGCTCTCCATGACCTCCACATTAGCAAGATTCCTACCTTTCTATGCAAAAATGCGAGCATGAAACAGTGGTCATATATGGCAATGCTCATATTCACCTTCTGTGGCTCGGCATGGCTTGAGATCATTCTCAAAACCGGGGTGTTTCGTCGCATCAAGAGAGCGGCCTTAAGTATTCTCCCCATCTCCGCCATCTTCTTAGCGTGGGATGCATATGCGATAGCTCAAGGACACTGGTTCTTTGATCGGGAACAGATTCTTGGAATCTACGGTCCCCTCAACATTCCACTTGAGGAGTATCTCTTCTTCATCATTATTCCGATGGCTGCACTCTTTACCATTGAGGGCGTTACGACAGTAAAGCCTCACTGGCGAAAGGATGAGTTCGGCGAATGATTTACTCCGATATCGCAATCACCGCCTTCGCAATCGCAGTGATGGTTGATCTCTTCCTCTTCAAGACCTCAATGCTGACTCGTCCAGCGTTCTGGACCTCTTATGCGATTATCTTGCCATTCCAATTCCTCACCAACTGGTGGCTGACATCGAGGAATATTGTTATGTATAACCCGGATGCGATTATGGGGTTGCGATTCTTCTCAGCACCAGCTGAAGATGTTCTCTTCGGCTTCGCTCTCCTCCTAAGCGTGATGGGGCTCTGGGAGGTATTGGGCCGTAAGGGATATCAGCGCGATAAGTTCTAAAGCGCGGTGATTTCGAAGATTAGCCCTGATTCAGGTCTCAATACCGGCAGTTGAAGACCGATATTTGCCAATTGATCACCAGTGAGTGTGACCGCTGGCCACCACCCTGGATGTGATTTCTGAAGGAATTCAGGTGCGCTGATCTTCTCGTTAACAATGACTCTGTAGTGAGTCTCAGGGCTTAAACCATCGAAGGTTGCAACGAGCGGTCCGAAATTATCAAGAGAAGTCAGCTGCATATATGTAAATAGAGCGCGCTTCTCATCTCGAGAGACAGTTCCATACATCTGAGCATTGCCCTGAATAACATCACTACGAACAACGTCACCAGAGTGAATCAGGTCGCGGTTGTTCTTATAGAAAGCGATGTACTCCTTTAGGACTTCAATCTCAGCATCGCTTGCCTCGGTGATATTCCATTCAATACCAGCATGGCCAAATAGGGCATTGAGGGCGCGGAATGAGATGTCATGGGTGCGATGCATCTGATGGCCAACTGTTGGACCCACATGCGTGCCAAGGAACTCTGGTGGAATCACCATGGCGCTCCAACGCTGAATCTGTTGGCGCTCTAATGGATCATTTTGATCTGAAGTCCAGAAGCGGTCTGCATGTTCGATCATTCCAAGGTCGACTCGACCGCCACCTGATGCACAAGATTCAATCTCAAGACCTGGGTGGCGGCGCTTGAGCTCATCAAAGAGGCGATAGACCGCTTCAGTCTGTTTGCGCACAACAGGGCGTCCATCGCTAATGGGATCTGAGAGATGTCGGTTGTGATCCCACTTGATATAGGAAATATTGTTCTCACTCAGTACTGCATCAACCTGGTTGAGCACGTGGTTATATGCGCCCTCTTTAGTGAGATCTAGAACTTGCTGCCAGCGACCTTCAACGGGAATGCGTCCTGGCTCCTGCAGGATCCAATCAGGATGTGCTCGATAGAGATCAGAGTCGGCATTGACCATCTCCCCCTCAAACCAGAGACCAAATTCAATCCCTTTATCGTTGATGTATTTGATGATCGGCTGCAAGCCATCTGGCCATACATCTTTTGAGACAACCCAGTCACCGAGACCCAAGGTGTCGTTGCGGCGTGAGCCGAACCATCCATCATCGAGAACAACGCGCTCAACGCCTAGTTCAGCAGCGCGATCTACGATCTTCTTAATTCCTTCAAAGCTATGGTTGAAGTAAACGGCCTCCCACATATTCAAGGTCAATGGACGTGGGCGTACCTTTGTTATGTGGTTGCTTCGACTACGAATCCAGTCATAGTGATTCTGGGTAACGCCATCGAGCCCTTGATCGCTAAAGGTTGCAACCGCGCGAGGAGCGCTATAGCTCTCCCCCGCCTTAAGGATCACCTCACCAGGCAAAAGGTATTCACCTGCTCCAATTGCTTTACTGCCATCAATCAATCGTTCGACGTGGTGGATGTTATTTCCTGACCACGCCATTGCAAGAGACCAAGCTTGGCCACTACGGAAGTTGGTAGATGAATTCAGTGCAATCTGAGTGATGGTGTAATCGTGGCCAGAGCGCCCTTCAAACCCTTCACGAGAAGTGAGGCCATATGCAATATCTCTACGTTGTGGTTGACGTTCTTTTGTCCAATGGCCGTAGAAGTCGAGAACTTGATCTGCCTGCTCTGCAAGCGGCAGCCAATAGAGGAAGTGCTCTAAGAAATAATCGTTTGATCCCTTATTTGTCACCTTGCCATCAATAAGCAAGATATCTGAAGGTGTAAGTGAATAAGTGAGTTCAACTTCAAGCTCTGCGATGGAATCAGAGAAGATTGCAACGAGGGTTTGATCTCTCTGTGTTGCGCTGGTGAGGGCGAAACGATTTGATGCTGCCGTTCCTGCTCGGTGACCACGAAGTGATGGGTGGCCAATAAAGCCACGGGAATGTTCACGGAGAACGAGATTACGTGGAGCCACATCGAGTCCGCCGTGAAAGTGTGGCTTATGAACCGCCGCAGAGAGAGCCTTCTCGCCATCACCGTTGAAAGGGGCAACTTTCTTACCCCAGTGGAGAATCGAGAGAGTCTCATCGCCTTCTTCAAAGATGATTGAGGAACGAGATTGGCTCAAGTGGATCATGGCAGGAGTCTATCTTTGAGCGCCACGGATGGGTAGAAGTTGGCGCTGTTAAACTCCTAACCATGATTATCGATATCTGGTCCGATGTTGTCTGCCCATGGTGCTTCATTGGAAAACGCCGATTAGAGAAGGCGCTCTCACTATTTGAGCATCGAGATCAGGTCGTAATTCGTCATCGAGCATTCCAGTTACAGCCAGATATCGATACAACTGTTCCGACCAAGAGCTATTTGGCAGAGAAGTACCGGATGGCGGAATCTCAAGTTGAAGAGATGCAGGCAAATGTCTGTGCTGTCGCAGATGGTGAAGGGCTTTGCTACAACCTCGATGAGACTCTTTCCGGCAACACCTTCGATGCCCACCGCCTCCTGCTCTGGTCTGAGATGATTGGTAAGCAAGATGAACTATTGGAAGCGATGTATTCAGCTTACTTTGAAAAGTCAATGCCACTTTTCTCTCATGAAGATCTCATCAAGGTTGCATCACTTGATGGAATAGATGAGGCTGCCGTAAGAGCGCTTCTACTTAGCGAAGAGTTCAGTAACCAAGTCTTGGAAGATAGAGCCCTTGCCACCCAGCTTGGTGCAACTGGGGTTCCATTCTTTGTCGTTGATATGAAATATGGGATCTCGGGCGCTCAACCACTTGAGGCTTTCACCCAAACCCTCAACACCGCTTGGCAAGAGTCGCTCGCATAGCCAGATAGAATCAGCCTTCATCCAGCACCGCTGGAGGCGGTAGCTCAGTTGGTTAGAGCCCCGAACTCATAATTCGGTCGTCGTCGGTTCGAGCCCGACCCGCCTCACT
>JAURJS010000017.1 GCA_030832135.1 Candidatus Planktophila sp. | reverse complement strand
TGTGCGAGCGACTTTAAGGCCTCGTCCACCGCCACCGAAGGCAGCTTTGATGGCAACCGGCAAGCCATGTTCCTTCGCAAATGCAACAACTTCTTCTGCGCTCTCAACCGGATCTTTAGTTCCTGCCACCAATGGCGCACCCGCAGCTGCTGCGATGCGGCGAGCTGAGACCTTATCTCCAAGCGCGCTGATTGCAGCCGGGGATGGACCAATCCAGATCATCTCAGCATCGATAACTGCCTGAGCGAAGTCGGCATTCTCCGAGAGGAATCCGTAACCAGGATGAACGGCATCCGCTCCAGCACGCTTTGCTAGGGCAATAATCTTCGGAATGTTGAGGTATGTGTCTTTAGCAACAGTACCTTCAAGTGAATAGGCAAAATCCGCGCTCTTCACATGGAGGGCATCACGATCTTCCTCTGAGTACATAGCAATAGATTCAAGACCGTGGTCTTTACATGCACGGATAACTCGTAGGGCAATCTCGCCTCGGTTTGCTATCAGAACGCGCTTCATTGCATCTCCTTTACCTGTGGCCAAGAATATCCAAGTTGCTTCATGGCCTTAAGCAGAAAAGGCATTGATAGCCCTACAACATTTGTGTAATCGCCCTCAATGACTGGGATGAAGGGGGATCCAAAGCCATCAAGTGTGAATCCGCCGGCAACATGAAGCGGCTCACCTGAGGCTACATAGTCATGAATCTCTTCATCACTCATATCGGTGAAGGTGACTTTGGTTGTCACACGATCTGCTATCTCAATTCCTTGCGCGGTATCGATAATGCAGTGGCCAGTGTGGAGTAAACCTGTGCGGCCACTAATCTTCTTGGCGCGTTCGATTGCAACTTCAGGTGTTCCAGGCTTTCCAAAAGAGATCCCATCAACATCAAAGGTTGAATCACAGCCGATGATGATTGCTGGGTAATCAATCTGCTCTCGCACCGTGTGAGCTTTAGAGACGGCAAGTGCAATCACCATATCCTCAGGTGTCATTGAATTGAAGAACTCTGTCTCTTCATCAACATGACTGACAATGATGGTGGGCTTAAGGCCAGCGCCTTCGAGGAGACGTTTACGAGATGTCGATTGTGAGGCGAGGACAATACGTGGCATTAGTCGAACTTCCGTGCGCCGAAGGTCACTTGATGAGGCAGTGGCTGACGTAGTTGTGGCAAGCCGAAGACGCTTCGCTTGATCACAGCTTTAAGTTCTACCGGTTTGCGATTATTTAAGACAGCATGGAGAGCTAAAAGCTCTTCATCGCTGGGATGTCCAGATGCCACGGTGAATTTCATTTATAGAGGAATATTTCCGTGCTTACGCGCAGGCAAGATATCGCGCTTGGTTTTCAATGTGCGGAAAGCCTTGGTGATGTATTGACGTGAATCTTCCGGTTCGATCACGCTATCGATTGTTCCGCGCTCTGCAGCAAGGTAAGGATTTGAGAACTTCTCGGTGTAATCATCGACAAGCTCCTTGCGAGTTGCATCAACATCCTTTGCCTCAGATATTTCCTTACGATGAAGGATGTTCACAGCGCCTTGCGCGCCCATTACAGCGATCTCAGCACTTGGCCATGCGAAGTTAATATCGCTACCAAGGTACTTTGAACCCATCACGATAAATGCTCCACCATATGCCTTACGGGTAATAAGGGTTACAAGAGGGACAGATGCCTCAGCGTATGCATAGAGAAGCTTTGCACCGCGGCGAATAATGCCGTTCCACTCCTGCTCAGTTCCTGGCATAAATCCTGGAACATCTACCAATGTAAGGATTGGAATATTAAATGCATCGCAGAAACGTAAGAAGCGAGCCGCCTTCTCCGATGAATTGATATCTAAGGTTCCAGCAAGCTGTGATGGTTGGTTTGCAATGATGCCGACTGATTGACCTTCGATACGGGCAAAACCAACAACGATATTTTGGGCATAGAGGGAGTGAACTTCTAAGAACTCACCTTCATCCACAAGAGCTTGGATCAGGTTCTTCATATCGTACGGCTGGTTCGGACTATCAGGGATGAGCGTATTGAGTGCAGTATCTGATGCCTTCTTCTCCAGAGTCTCGGTCGGAGGTAAAACTGGTGAGCCATCCATATTGTTAGAAGGAAGATAGGAGAGAAGCGCCTTCACATAATCAATTGCATCAGCCTCTGAATCTGCCATGTAATGTGCATTTCCAGATTTTGTGTTGTGAGTGAATGCTCCACCGAGCTCTTCCATTCCAACATCTTCACCGGTAACTGTCTTGATGACATCTGGGCCGGTGATAAACATATTTGACGTTTCCTTCACCATAACAGTGAAGTCAGTCAGTGCAGGAGAGTAGGCAGAACCACCAGCACATGGACCGAGGATGAGTGAAATCTGCGGAATAACACCTGATGAGCGAGTATTCAGACGGAAGATCTTGCCGTAACCGTTTAGGGATGCAACTCCCTCTTGAATGCGCGCTCCACCTGAATCATTGATGCCAATCAAAGGAATACCTGAATTGAGTGCGAAGTCTGCGATCTTTACGATCTTCTCTGCATGGACTTCGCCAAGGGAGCCACCAAAGACGGTGAAATCTTGTGAATAGAGAGCGATAGGACGACCATCAACTGTTGCAGTTCCAATAACTACGCCGTCTCCGTAGGGACGGTTATCTTCCATACCGAAGCCATGTGCACGGTGGCGAGCAAACTCATCAATTTCGGTAAAGGAGTCTGCATCGACGAGCATCTCAATACGCTCGCGGGCTGTCTTCTTGCCCTTGGCATGCTGCTTCCCTACCGCACGGGCAGAACCTGCGTGGACGGCTTCATCGATTCGAGCGCGGAGGTCTTCAATCTTGCCCGCGGTGGTATGTAGATCGTGGCTCATGCGCTTAAGGTACTAGCCGTGGGTACAGATGCGCCAAGAGCGCCACTAGATAAGAAGCGCATATCGCAAGAAATCTCGCGGTACTGGCGGGTAAGCGTGGTTGAAGTCACCGGATCAACGCAAGATGATTTATATCAACTTGCCAGTAGCGGCAAAGCATTACCAAAGACAATTCTTGCAAGTGAGTATCAATCAAGCGGTCGCGGAAGATTAGATCGCACATTTGAGGCAGCGCCACATTCAGCTCTCACTTTTTCAATCTACATCGAACCAAAGGTTGATAAGGAAGAGTGGCCGTTCCTGACTTTGCTTGCTGGACTCTGTGTTCATGAAGCGCTCCACACTTTAGATCCGCAGGTAAGCGTCGGAATTAAATGGCCCAATGATTTATTAATTGGGGATAAGAAGTTTGTAGGAATGATTGCACAGGCAACCGATAAAGGCGTTGTTCTTGGAATCGGTATCAATGTCGGAATGACGAAAGAAGAACTTCCAGTTGAGAATGCAACTTCACTAGCTATTGAAGATTTTGAAGTACTAGATCGCAATCTCATTCTCGCCTCAATCATCAATCACTTTGAGATAAACCTTGAGATGTGGGAGAACGATCAGAGCTTCTTGGCGCAATACCGTTCAGCATCGGTAACACTTGGCAAGGAAGTTGAGGTGACCCTTCCTGGAGGCGCGAAGCATTCGAACAGAGCTGTTGATATCTCAAATGCTGGAGCGCTCATGCTCGAAGATGGCCGTGAAGTAACTGTGGGGGATGTCGTTCATCTACGATAGGACCGTGAGCAATCGCTTTCCACGTGTTGGAGTCATCGGAGCAGGTCAGCTTGCTCGCATGATGGTTGCACCCGCCACTGCTTTAGGAATTGATCTCCTCCTCTTTGCGCAAAATGAGAGAGATTCTGCTGCTCAAATCACACATCATGTGATCGGCGACTACACCAACCTCAGCCAAGTCTTGGAATTTGCTAAAAAGGTTGATGTCGTCACCTTCGAGCACGAATTGGTCCCACTCTCTGTCATCAAGGGGTTAGAAGCAGAAGGCATCAAGGTCTATCCATCATCTTCGGCCTTTATCTATTCGCAAGATAAGGCGGCGATGCGCAAGAAGCTCTCGGCTTTTCCAGCACCACATTCTCAGATCATCAACGACGCCTCTTTGGTGAAAGAGTTTCCGGTGATTGCAAAGGCGATTAGTGGGGGATATGACGGTCGGGGCGTGTGGAAGGTGGGTTCGACAGCCGAGCTGCAAGAAATCCTGAGCCACACATCACCACTTTTGATTGAAGAACTTATCGATTTCGATACTGAAATTGCGGTGATGGTCGCTCGCTCACCTCATGGCCAAGCAACTTCCTGGGCGCCAGTGGAGACGGTGCAAGAGGATGGCATTTGCATCATGACGGTCACCCCAGCGCAGAAAATATCTTCCTCTGTTGCCGAGAGAGCTCAACAGATGGCCCTTGAGATTGCACAAGAAGTTGGCGTTGTTGGTGTGATGGCGGTGGAGATGTTTATCAAAGGTGAAGATATCTACATCAATGAACTTGCAATGCGTCCACATAACTCAGGCCACTGGTCAATCGAAGGTTCTGTAACATCGCAGTTTGAACAACATTTACGTGCCATCCTCGATCTTCCACTAGGTAGCCCTGCGATGAGCCGCCCCTTTGTGGTGATGGGCAATGTTTTGGGTGGAGAGAAGACAAATATGTATCGACCATATCTTCACCTCATGGCGCGCACGCCAAGCCTGCACTTTCATCAATATAAGAAGGAGGTGCGCCCAGGTCGCAAGATTGGCCACGTTACCGCCTGTGGTGAAGACCTTCTACACTTAACCCAAGAAGTTCAGCATGCGCGCGACTATATGAGCGGAGTAATTGATGAGTAAAGATGTTGCAATCATCATGGGATCTGATTCTGATTGGCCGATCATGGAGGCCGCTGCAACCGCGCTCGAATCATTTGGAATTTCTTACACCGCAGATGTCGTCTCTGCCCATCGCATGCCAGAAGAGATGGTGGATTTTGCAAAGAGTGCAGCTTCTAAGGGTTACAAGGTCATCATTGCTGGAGCAGGAGGTGCTGCCCACCTCCCAGGAATGGTTGCATCGCTGACCACCCTTCCTGTGATTGGTGTTCCAGTTTCACTGAAGAACTTAGAGGGAATGGATTCACTTCTCTCTATCGTTCAAATGCCTGGCGGAATTCCAGTTGCAACAGTTGGAATCGATAACGCTAAGAATGCTGGAATCCTGGCAGCTCGCATAATTGGTTCAGCAGATGGTGAAGTAGCCAAGAAGATCGAGGTGCAACTTAACGAACTATCTGAAGAGGCAAAAGCAAAGGGCGCTCAATTGAGCGCCCGTCGCAACCAGAAGACTGGTTTTTAATTTAATCCGTACGCCCCAATGCATGAACGCGCCATCCGGCGTTACGCCAGAGATTGCGGTCCAACATATTGCGACCATCGATGAGGAACTTGCCCTTCACGAGTTGACCAATCACTGATGGATCAAGCTCGCGATATTCCTTCCACTCGGTCAAGTGCAAGATTGCATCGGCGCCCTTAACAGCATCTACTACCTTCTCGGCATAGTCGAGATTTGGGAAGCGCTTACGTGCTGGTTCAATGCCCTTAGGGTCATGAACGACAACTTGCGCTCCTGCAGCAGAGAGCTGCGCTGCGATATCGAGTGCCGGGGAGTCGCGCACATCATCACTATCGGGCTTAAATGTCGCGCCAAGAACTGCAATCTTGTATTGAGTCAGATCATCTGAGAGATCTGCACGAACAACATCAATTACACGTTGACGTGCACGGAGGTTGATGTTGTCGATTTCGCGAAGGAATTCAAGTGCCTGATCTGCACCAAGTTCTTGCGCACGTGCCATAAATGCACGAATATCTTTTGGCAGACATCCGCCACCGAAGCCGATACCAGCCTGCAAGAAGCGGTTACCGATACGTGGGTCGTATCCAATTGCCTTTGCAAGAACAGTTACATCGCCACCGGCTGCTTCGCATACCTCAGCCATTGCATTGATAAATGAAATCTTTGTTGCTAGGAATGAGTTTGCTGCAACCTTAACGAGCTCTGCAGTGGGAAGGTCTGCGCGAATCCATGGAGTGCCGAGGGCGATTACTGGCTCGTAAACTTCCTTGAGAATCTCTTCTGCGCGGTCGTTTGCAACACCGACAACAAGTCGGTTTGGAGTTAATGTATCTTCGACTGCAAAACCTTCACGGAGGAACTCTGGGTTCCAGGCAAGATCTGCCTGAGGGGCATGCTCAGCGAGATATTCACGGAGCGCTTGTGCTGTTCCGACCGGAACTGTGGACTTGCCAACAACGAGAGCGCCATCTTTAAGGTGAGGAGCGATTGCAGCGACGGATCCCTTTACATATGTAAGGTCCGCAGCAAGGCCATCTTTGCTCTGTGGAGTTCCGACACAGATGAAGTGAACATCTGCATCTGCAACAGCTGAGAAATCTGTTGTGAATGAGAGGCGACCTGTCTTCATCTCCGCTGCGAGCAAGGTATCAAGACCTGGCTCATAGAAAGGAAGCTCACCCTTTTGGAGGAGCTCGACCTTATGGGGATCGGTATCGATGCCAACAACATCGAAGCCGAGAGATGACATACATGCTGCGTGGGTTGCGCCGAGATAGCCGCACCCGATGACTGAGAGCTTTAACTTCATGCCCGCGAGTCTATTGCAGGCTCTTTATTATTTTGGAGCGCAGGGATTATCGGCAGCGGTTTGTGTCTTAAATTTGTCGATAGTTGTGCTGGTAGGTGAGGCTTTTGGTGATGCAGATGACTTTTTCGTCACCACGGTATCGACCAGAGCCGTGTCGTTTTTGATGCGATTCCATAGCTCAGGAGCCAAGACATCATCCCAGATCACAACAGAGCCAAGGGAGGGATGGCGGCCGTTGGGATTGGAGAGAGGCACAGTCATCGTCCGCACATTTCCAGAGGAGAGATTGCGCATCTGCTTTGCAAGAGTGAGAAGGTCATTCTTATTGACGCCCTCATCCATCTTCACAGTTGAAATTGTTGCTTGATAGAAGTTCGCCAATTTTATTGGATTGAGCAGAGTTCCTGAAGAAGTTGCTTTGCGGATAATGGCTGAAACAAATTGCTGCTGACGTTCCATACGTCCAATATCTCCGCGTCCATCGAAGTCGCGAGTTCGAACATACTTCAAAGACTCAACTCCATCTAATGTGTGGGTTCCAGCATCCATCACTAAGTGGCTCTTTGGATCATTGATTGCAACTTTTGAACAGACCTGGATTCCACCAAGTGCATCGACTACGCCAACGAATCCTGCGAAACTCACTTCAACGTAGTGGTCGATCTTGAGGGAAGTCGCTCCTTCGATTGTGCGAATCAAAAGCGGGGCACCACCAAATGCAAATGCAGCGTTGAGCTTTCCATCACGCGCTGGAATCTCTGATTTGCCATCTGTGCTTGTGTGGGCAGGAATAGTGACGAGAGTGTCACGAGGAAGAGAGACGATATAAGCGGCATCGCGATTCTTGCTGATGTGTACAAGCAACATCGTGTCAGAGCGACCACCGGCGGCAACCTTTACTCCACCTACTCGCAACTTCTTCAGCTGTTCCTTGGTCAGACCTTCACGGTTATCTGAACCCACTACTAAATAGTTGAGCGCCGAGTTGACCTTCTCAGGGCGATCTTCAAGACCTGCAAAGACATCGATACGCGAAATCTGGCCACTAATCTGGCCAAGACCCAGCCAGGTAATGGCGGAGAGGGCTACAACTCCCACAGAGAGAGATGTAATTATTCGAATCGCGCGAGTTGATTTCACATGCGCAGGGTACTTGAACGATAGCGTTACCGTGTTATGTCGACACAGAGCAATCATCCTCAGGGCGATCTACCCTCAGATAGCCAAAACTTGCCTGCCGTTTCGGTCATTCTTCCAATTCTCAATGAAGAGCCTTATCTTCGCGATGCGGTCCATTCCATTCT
>JAURJS010000095.1 GCA_030832135.1 Candidatus Planktophila sp. | reverse complement strand
ATGCGCAGCTGAGGCAAAGAAGCTTGGAAAGCATGTCGGGGCAGGTGGTGGAGTCCGCCAGCCTGGCGATGTTGCGCTGGCACTTGCTGCTGGAGCATCACAGGTAATGATCGGTTCTTGGTTTGCAGGAACATATGAATCACCTGGCGACTTACTCCGCGATAGCGCAGGACGCCCATATAAGGAATCTTTCGGCATGGCTTCAAAGCGTGCAGTAGCTGCCCGCACGTCAAAGGAAGATGCATTTGATCGAGCTCGTAAAGCGCTCTTTGAAGAAGGTATCTCTTCATCTAAGATGTACTTAGATCCAGTTCGTCCCGGCGTTGAAGACCTTATCGATGAAATTATCTCTGGACTTCGTTCATCTTGCACATATGCAGGCGCACGTTCACTTGAAGAGTTTGCAGATCGCGCACTTGTTGGAATTCAATCTGCTTCAGGATATGCAGAGGGTCGTCCTCTAAGCCAATCCTGGAAGTAATTTAATTACTCAGTAATCGGTAACCCACGCCACGAACTGCGTGGAGCACCTTAACCGAGCTGACTTCTTTGATCTTCATCCGAATACGAGATGCATGAGTATCTAGCAGGTGATCACTTGAATATTCATGCGAAGTTCCAATCGCCTCAGAGATTTGTTCACGAGTATAGACACGTTTTGGATTTGCGATCAGAAGGTTAAGAAATTCGAATTCAGTACGTGTGAGTTCTATCTGCTTTCCATCGACCATGAGATTCCGACTCTCTGAATCGAGAGAGAGAGGCCCAGCAGAGACCTTACTTCCGACGATTTGTGTTTGTGCAGCGCGGTGGCGAAGTTGAGTAGTCACACGTAGTACCAAAATGCGGGCAGAGACAGGTTTAGTGATGTAATCATCTGCTCCGGCGGCAAGGCACATGGCCTCATCCATCTCTTCAACATGGCTGGTGAGCATAATGATTGGAACTGTTGAAACCTTGCGAATCTCTCTGCAGACCTCAAAACCGTCTGGCTGACCGATAGAGAGATCAAGAATGATTGCGGCCGGCTCTTTCTTGCGGAAAATCTCTAGCGCTACCTTTCCATTAGCGGCTTCAATGACTTCAAAACCTTCAGCGGAAAGGGCGCTCTTTACAAAGAAACGAATATCTACATTGTCGTCGACAACTAAAATTTGGTCTTTACTCATGGGGTTCGCCTCCTTCCCGCACGGATTTCAATAGAGATAAGAAAGCTTCTCGAGAGGCATTAAATTCTTCCTCAACTGGGGGCTCGTGTTCGCTCAGCGTACGCGAGTATTCAACCAATCTTGAACCGACCAATGAATAGTCGTAGAAGCCGAGTGCGCCGCCCATTTCATGGGCGATGGCACCAATGGTTGCAGGAGTTGATGCTTCAAAAGCTGCAATCGCTCTCTCTAAGACTTCACCACGCCTTGAGCGGATGAGCTTCTCTTCACTAGTAAGTTGTCGAGGGAGGTCGACAGTGAAGGTTGTGCCCTCACCCTGGACTGATGTGAGCGAGATCTGCCCTTGATGGCGCTCAAGAACTTGAGAGACGATTGAGAGGCCTAGGCCAGTTCCCTGAAAGTGGTCTGAGACAGCATTGTTGGCGCGGAAGAAACGGGTGAAGAGGTGCTCAATATCCTCGGCCGGGATACCTATACCTTTATCCTCGAGGGTTATTCGTACGAGATCGAGGCCATCTGGGTTGATGTGAGCCCGGATTAAAATCTTAATTGTGGAATCCTTAGGACTAAATTTCACAGCATTTCCGATGAGGTTGATAAAGACTTGGAGTAATTGCCCGCCATCACCTTCAACATAGAATTCATCCTCAGAATCAAGTTCGATGGTCACACCGGAATTATTTGCTTGGGGCTTCATCGTAAATATTGCACTATCAATTATTTCATTAATCCAAACTTTCTCCTGAATGATTCTTGCTTTATCCCCATCGATTTTACTGAGGGTGAGCATGCTCTCTACGAGATTGAGGAGTATTTGAGCATTGCGATCAAGGGTGTTGAGATACTGGGTTAAGTAATCTGACTTACGCGTAGCCTCTTCTTCTCGGATGATATCGATGTAACCAATAATTGATGTGAGAGGAGTTCGCAGTTCATGATTTACAGTTGCAATAAAAGCATTCTTTGAATCACTTAAATTCTGGAGTTCAGTAACTGTAGATTTGGCTACTTGGAGTTCCTGGATGATTTTATCTAGCCGTTCCTGCTCTTCAATAAGATATCTTCCGGCGGTTCTATAGTTCTTGAAATTAGTAAGAACATTAAGTAAGAGGAAGAGGCCACTGAAAAAGAGCGAGAGATAGAAGAGGATAAGTGAGATTTGATCACGCGTGGCGTTCTCTTCAGCGCTCTTCTTGCTTTCATTATCGATAGAGCGTTGGTAAGAAACCACCAGCTTTCGAGCCTCAGCGAGTATTTCATCAATGATCGGCGAGATCTCGCGATTAATTTCATCGTGAATAGACTCAGGCAAGATACCTATTGGCGCCTTTGCCACAATCTCGTCAGATTTACGAAGGGCGCTCCAGTAGCTCTCCTGCGCCCTGCTCCCCATTGAACGTCCACTCATATCTACAACAGCCAGACGTTGGGCTAGCAAACTTCGAGCTATCTGTACTGCCCGCCTCGTCGTTCCGCCATTAGACCATTGAGCTAAGCGAGTGGCATAGACCAGTGTCTCCCTCTGAGTGAAGATGATCGATGCGGCAGGCGTTTCGACATTGCTCAGCATCGCCGATTGCTTCACTGTGGAATTGGATTGAATAAAAGATGAGATGCCGAGAGAGATGATCGAGAGTAGCGCGAGAGATGCGATTACCCACTGGAACTTCGTGATCTTAAACCTCGCAATTGAGCGAAGTTCTTGACTTCTCTTGGCTGAATCCATTGGACTATTTAACTCTGATTGCGACGAGAGACCAGTTCCAAGCATCTAAATTCTTTGCCCACTTGCTCTTATCGGAGAAGATCAAGCGGATTGGGCCACCTTGGTCGTAGGGGATTTCAACCCCATTTCGCTTGATTGCAATATAGGCACCGGCGGATATGAATTCTGAGGCGGTATTGGAGTAAATGTAATCATTGAGAGCAACAGTTGCTACCTTATCTTTTCCAGAGATACCGACTAAGGAAAAGAAATTTTTCATCGGTATAACGGTAAATGTTTGACGTTTCTTGAGGAAAGGTTCGTAAATCGAGATTGTTGTGCTCTTCATTTTCAGGAGGCGAGAATATGCAAACATCGATTTCTTTGAACCTTTTGATACGGTAAAGATAACCTCATTAACTCCAGCTGGATCAACAGTAGAGATTCCATAGGGATTATTTTCTGCTGCACTCGACGTAAAAGTAGATGTAGTGGTAACGGCAAGTGCTAAAACGATTATGGCGATTTTCTTCATTACGGTCTCCGATCTTTATATCTCTGATTGTGGAAGTTCTAAAATGGCACGAACCTTTTCCCGGATAAGCGCGCCCCTAAAGGGCTTGACGATGTAAGAGTCTGCGCCAATAGCAAGCGCCTTATCTATGTCGTCTGTTCCTGCCATTGCTGTAATCATGATGACGGGAACCTCACGGTGGCTTTTCAAAGCTCCTGTTCGAATCTCACTAAGAAGTTCGATGCCTGAAGTGCCGGGCATCATCACATCCAAGAGAATGAGATCAACGCGGTTATTCTGAAGAATAGCTCTGGCATTCTCACCATCATCCGCAGAAAATACGTGAAAGCCATCTGCGTCAAGGATATGCGAAACTAGTTGGCGGATATCTTGATTATCGTCGACAACGAGAATCTTGCTCTTATCTTGATTCATTCGTGTACTTCCCTCCATCTTGAAGTGATGTCTAAGGGTATGGGCGTAATTCGCTAAAAGTGCTGAAAAATAGGGGAAATACCGCATCGTGGAGGTTAGAGAACGTAATTGTGAAGTTATCGTGAGGTTCACACCGTACTTTCACCACATGAGAAGTAGAGGCAGGGCTAGCCGAGTGGGCAAGACGATCTTCATCGTTCTCGCACTTGGAGCAGCTATATCTCCTGCAATTCTCACATCCCAATTTGGATTCGGGTTTTCACCCATCCTCACCGGATCTATGCAACCTTCAGCTAACGCCGGTGATGTCTATATCACTCGTTTGGTAGAAGCTTCAGAAATTTCTGTTGGTGATGTCATCGCAGTAAATAATCAAGTGACCGATACTTATTATTCACATCGCGTCGAAGAGGTGCGAAATATCAACGGCACACTAAGAATCACAACTCGCGGCGATGCTAATGAAGCCGTTGATCGCGAGCCATACATGGTTTCTCCTATTGGAACAATCTCTCAGGTTCAATTTCGTGTACCCGTAATCGGACGGCCAATGATTTATCTCAATACCGTTCAGGGCCGTCAATTAACGGCAAGCGCTTTGGTGCTTGCAAATTTACTTGCGCTCTTTGCCTTTCTCTTTAGAAAGAGAATCGTCGCAAGCTTGACTCCAGAGCGCGTCTATCGCGATCTTTATATGGAAGAGCGACGCAGCAGCCAGCAGTACCGTGAACTTATCGATAATTTGCAGGAGTCTCTTGCAATCGAGAAAGAAGAGAAGGTAGGGAACAAATCATGAGCCCAGTCGCCAATGTTCTATCGAAGAGTGCAGGAAGTATGGCTCTCAAAGTAACTATCATCGCCGCAGCAGCAATTGGTGGTGCGGGACTTATCTCCTCTAATGTCTTTGCCGCTCTCACTGCAACAGCTTCAAATACCTCAGGAGGCTCTGTTACAACAGGTACCTTGAGCCTTACCTTGGCGCCATCATCTGTTTCAGGAATTACCGGAGGATTTACCTCCGCAATTACCGCATTGGGACCTGGCGATACAGTCAATCGTTATATCGATCTCACTAACGCTGGAACACTAGATGGAGCATCTCCAACACTCCTTATCTCAACAGTCGATTCCAATACCATTGTAAATAACGTAACGACTGGATTGCAGGTCACACTTTTCACATGCTCGGTAGCATGGACGAATACAGGCACCTGTTCGGGAACCACAACAGTGGCGATGTCAGTTACCTCGGTCGCTGTACTTAAGTCAGGCGCACAGGCCATCACCCTTCCCACAGTTCTCGCTGGTGGGCTCAACCGTTTGAAAGTTTCGATCTCTCTTCCTACTGGAAATGAGAATACAGTTAATGGTGTTCTTCCTTTAAATACAGTTCAAGGACTCACAGCCGCTCTCACTTGGCAGTTTACAGTCACAGAGCGCAGCGCAGTCACAACAAATAGCTAATAGAAATCGAAGAGATTGGGGGAAGGAGAGGGAGATGAGAAGCAACCATAGATCTACATCTCTCGTCGCCGCTGTGGTGGGCGCGTTTATACTTGCGCTCATCCAGCCACCTACCTCTTTTGCGACGACCGCTATTGCAAAGAACAACACTCTCTCCATCTCCTCCGGAAAGCTCATAATATTTGCTAGCGGATTTCAGACATTCACCAACCCTGCTGCTATCTATACAACTGCGGTAATTAATGGCATTCCAAAGAACTTCTTCATCAACAATTCGGGTTCATTCACCTCCTCGCGATTCACCATGAAAATTACATTGCCAGCAAATTCGAATGTCTCAGCATTTAGACGTTGCAATATCAACGTCGCCTTTACCGGAACAAATGTCTGTGCCTCAGGTAGCTCAACAACTCAATCGATCACCCCGGGAAGCGCGGTTACCTATATCTTGCCTTCAACCCCTAATAGCTTCTATAGCTTCCAAATCGTCCAAAATAAGACAGGCGTTTTCTCCGTCAGCATTTCAGCCAGCACTTCCTTTATAACTACAGCAGTCACTCACTCGTAGAACCGCTAAACTGGCGCCCTTATCAGAGGGAGTCGCAGTGAAGAGCTATATGGTCGCAATTGTTGGTGCTGGTCCTGCTGGTTATTTCGCAGCCCAAGCTCTCCAGAACCTAGCCTCCGATGAGCTCTCCTTCTCAATCGACATGATTGAGCGCCTGCCAACGCCATGGGGCTTAGTGCGCAGCGGCGTCGCCCCAGATCACCCAAAGATTAAAACCGTCTCAAAGGTATTTGAGAAGATTGCAACGGCTGAAGGTTTTCGCCTCTTCGCCAATCTCGAACTCGGTAGCGATCTGACCATCGAGCAGTTGAAGGAGCGCTATGACGCAGTTGTCATCGCAACTGGATCTGCTCGAGGTAAGAAGCTCGGAATTCCTGGAGAAGACCTCCCAGGATCTCTCTCTGCTGCGACATTTGTCCCTTGGTATAACGCCCATCCTGATTTTAAAGATGAACAGATTGATCTCTCTTCTCAGACAGCAGTTGTCATCGGTGCTGGAAACGTTGCGATGGATGTTGCTCGTATGTTGGCACTTGAACCATCAGAGCTTGACCCAACCGATACGGCAGATCACGCAATTGAAGCTCTCAAGAAGAGCGCAATCCGCAACGTCATTATCAGCGCTCGCCGCGGACCAGAGCATGCAGCATTTACATCACCTGAACTTCGCGAGCTTCCAAAACTCGAACATACCAACGTAATCATGCATCCAGAAGATATTGCTGCCGCAATTGTGAGAGCTGGAGATGAGATCGAAAAAGATACTAAATCTAATCTTGATGCGATGACGCTGATTGCCGAAAGCGATGCGACTTCGCATGAGCGCACGATGACCTTTCAATTCCTTGCAACCCCTATTGAGATTAAAGGCGATGGAAAAGTTGAGGAAGTTGTATTTCAACACACCGGGGGAGATGAAGTATTTAGCATTAAGTGTGGATTGGTAATTACAGCAATCGGTTATGAAGCGGCATCGCTTGAAGGTATTCCATATGAGCGTGGCAAGGTCGTTAATACCGATGGATATGTTTCAGATAATCTCTATGTTGTGGGCTGGGCAAAGCGCGGACCATCAGGTGTAATTGGTACAAATAAGTCAGATGCCGCCGATGTCATGAAGCTCCTTGTTTCACAGTTAGGCGAGCCAAAGAGCGCTGGTGATATCACTGAAATCATCACCCATAACAAGGTAGTCACGCAGTTGCACTGGCAGCAGATCAACGCTGCTGAAGTGGCAGCGGGTGAACCGCTTGGAAAACCACGGAAAAAGGCGGTTTCTCGCGAAGAACTGCTCAATTTGGGCGCGCTCTAATAAGAAGGTATTATTCGCATCTGTTCCACAATTAAATAAGCGTGCGTAGCTCAACGGATAGAGCATCTGACTACGGATCAGAAGGTTAGGGGTTCGAATCCCTTCGCGCGCACAAGTTAAGCCTCGAGTGCCTTTCACACTCGGGGCTTTTCTTCTTT
>JAURJS010000094.1 GCA_030832135.1 Candidatus Planktophila sp. | reverse complement strand
TGCAGGAAATGATTACGACCGAGAGGAAATCTAAGTGAAGATCACAACAGGAGCTGGCGACATTCGCGTTGCCATCGTCGGCGTAGGAAACTGCGCAAACTCACTCGTTCAGGGTGTTACTTACTACAAGGATGCAGCAATTGATCAGGAGATTCCTGGCCTTATGCACGCAGTCGTTGGTGGATATCACATCAGCAACGTCAAGTTCGTCGCTGCATTCGATGTAGATTCAAAGAAGGTCGGTCTCGATCTTGCTGATGCAATTTGGGCATCAGAGAACAACACAATTAAGTTTTCAGATGTTGCAAAGACTGGTGTTGAAGTTCAGCGTGGTAAGACACTTGACGGTCTCGGAAAGTACTACAAGGAGACAATTACAGAGTCAACAGCTGCTGAGGTTGATGTAGTTGCAGCTCTTAAGGCAGAGCAAGTAGATGTTCTTATCTGTTACCTCCCAGTGGGATCAGAAGAGGCAGCTAAGTTCTATGCAGAGTGCGCGATTGCAGCAGGTTGTGCATTTGTTAATGCACTTCCAGTCTTTATCGCATCAGACCCAGTATGGGCGAAGAAGTTTGAAGATGCAGGACTTCCAATTGTTGGCGATGACATCAAGTCACAGGTCGGCGCAACAATCACACACCGCATCATGGCTAAGTTGTTCCAGGATCGTGGCGTTCACCTCGATCGCACATACCAGCTCAATGTTGGTGGAAATATGGACTTCAAGAACATGCTCGAGCGCGATCGTCTTGAGTCAAAGAAGATCTCAAAGACAAACTCAGTCACATCACAGCTCGACCACGACATGGGTGCCAAGAATGTTCACATCGGACCTTCTGACTACATTCCATGGCTCGATGACCGCAAGTGGGCATATGTCCGTCTCGAAGGTCGCGCATTCGGCGATGTCCCATTGAACCTTGAATACAAGCTAGAAGTATGGGATTCACCAAACTCAGCTGGCGTGATCATCGATGCACTTCGTTGCGCAAAGATTGGTCTAGATCGCAAGATTGGTGGAGCTCTACTCTCACCATCTTCATACTTCATGAAGACTCCACCAGTTCAGTACACAGATGAGCAGGCTCACACTAAGACTGAAGATTTCATATCAGGAAAGCTTGAGCGCTAATCCACTGTAAATACTCACTTAGATAGAGAAAACCCCCGCAGCAATCAGCCGCGGGGGTTTCTTTATACCCTCAATCCCTCAACGGAGAGTTTGAGAGATGAGGATTAGATAGTTGCATCCTCAGGTGTTCGGCGGATATGGACCACACCCGCCACGGTGAGGAGGAACATAATTATGCCTCCGATAAGAGCAGCGATTGCGCCATATCCTGCAATAAGTCCCAAGGTTCCAAAGGCATATGCCTCAAGGAGCATTCCGCGCAATGTGTTACCCATGAAGAGTGTTTGACGGAGTTCTCCAAGCTTTGCAATTTGCGCAGTATCAGTTGAGCCGCCACGAACAAGTCCCATATACATCCCTGAAACCTCTGAGTATGTAGCTTCTTTACCGATAGTTCCGATAGATGAAGCTTTCATATGTTCCCAGATGTAGAGATCTGAGTAATCACGCGCCATCTCGCCAGTTGTTACCTTCATCTCCGCCCACTTTGCAAGCTGTGCTCGAGTGGCCTCGGGCATCGCTTCTTCTGCAGGGAATGAAATGTTCTGATTTTCAAGTTGACTCTTCACGGAGTCATTGGCAAAAGTTGCGCCCCAATTAAGAAGCGCTGCTGCCACAAAGAGAAATAGAGCTAGAGCTGCACCGATGGAAGTTACTATCTTGTCGAAGGTTTTACGTTTCATTTTCATCTCTCCATTTTCAGTTTTTTAAAAACACTCATATCCCTGAGTGCTATTTACATTAAAGACCTGAAGAGAAGTAATGCAGAGCGAAATAGCGAGTGCTAGCACTTCTGAGAATGTGTGTTAATGCACATCACGGTTACAGAGAGATTGACCTTCACCATTAATCTCAAAATGCGCACAAGGAACACCTAAACGATCAAATGCCGCATCGCCAAAATGTGTGCGATAGGCGAGTGCGAGAAGGACGCGGATATTTGTATCTCCATCGGATGAGATGTTGAACGCCTTGGCAGATCGAGAGATCGTATTTTCAACAACCTTTTCGGTGTGATTGGTTTCTCGAGCAATCGCTGCATTAGATTTACCTTCACAGAGCAGCCCAAGTACCAACTGCTCAAAGGGAGTCAACTCTCGGGTCGTGATCGTAATGTCGTGTGCCATATAGAAGACCTCTCCGTCGCTATAGCCCTATTGTGCTCCTTCCTTCGGCGAACTTCACCCCTTACACTCGCACAATGACTCAAATCACCTCCGAGATGGATGGACTCGTCCAAATCATCCGCCTGAATCGTCCCGAGAAGATGAATGCCCTCACCAAGGATATGTATGCCGAGTTAGCCAGACTTCTCAATGAGGCGAACGGAGACTTTGGCATCAGGGCGGTAGTTCTGAGCTCTGAGGGCGATCACTTCACTGCCGGCAACGACATCATGGATTTCATGTCGAGCCCACCAACTTCAGAGGATTCAACTGTTGCAGCCTTCCTCGGTTCAATTCTCAACTTCACCAAGCCTCTGATTGCATCAGTGAAGGGACATGCGGTGGGGGTAGGAACAACGATGCTCCTTCACTGCGATGTAGTAATCGCTTCGGAGACAGCACGTTTTTCAATGCCTTTCACATCGCTCGGACTCGTTCCTGAAGCCGGCTCATCTATGTTATTTCCTGCCCTTGTCGGATATCAACGAGCTGCGAAGATTTTCCTTACAGGTGAAGAATTTTCGCCTCAGTATGCGCGAGAGATAGGTCTTGTCGCGGAAGTTGTCGCAGATTCCGAGAAGGAGGCAATCGCTATTGCAAAGGTGATTGCAGATCAACCTCCTCAGGCGGTTCTCAATACAAAGGCGCTGATGAAGGCGAGTAAGCATGATGCAGTGGAAGCGGTCATGAAAGCTGAATTTCAAATATTTGCTCTAGCTCTTCAATCGGAAGAGTTTGCAGATGCTGCAATGAAAAAGATGACTAGCAAGAAGGGCAAGTAAATGTCACTAGCAGGAAAGAAGATCTTTATCACCGGAGGCTCTCGAGGTATTGGCCTTGCGATTGCTCTTCGTGCAGCACAAGATGGCGCATCAATTGCGATTGCAGCAAAGACTGCAGATCCCAACCCAAAGCTTCCTGGAACAATCTTCTCTGCAGCCGAAGAGATTCGCGCCGCAGGGGGAGTAGCTCTGCCGATTCAATGCGATATCCGCGATGAAAATCAGATTGAAGCTGCGATCCGCCAGGCAGCACAAGAATTCGGTGGAATAGATATCTTGATCAACAATGCCAGCGCCATCAACCTCACAAAAACAGAGGTCACTCCGGCAAAGCGCTTTGACCTCATGTTTGATGTCAATGTCCGTGGAACCTTCTTAACCTCGCAGGCAGCAATTCCTTATCTTCGCGAATCGGGCAAGAACGGTGGAAATCCACAGATTCTCAACCTGGCACCTCCGCTATCTATGAAGTCGAAATGGTTTAAGAACCATGTCGCCTACACGATGGCGAAGTATGGAATGTCTATGTGTGTTCTCGGCATGGCTGAAGAGTTCAAGCGAGATGGGATTGCAGTCAACGCCCTTTGGCCACGCACAGCTATCGATACTGCAGCCCTTGCCATGATTCCAGGAATTGATACCGCGGCTTGTCGCACACCAGAGATCCTGGCCGATGCCGCATACATCATCCTCAATCGCCCCGCTGCAGAGTCAACGGGAAACTTCTATGTTGATGATGAGGTGCTAGCCAGTGAAGGAATCACCGATCTCGACAAGTATGCAGTTGTTCCTGGAACAAAGGATTTCTTGCTCGACTTCTTCCTCGACTAAATCAGCAGAAAAGTTGAGTTAGAGACGCCCTGCATCATGGAGAGCGCTTAAGAAGCCCTTAAGCTCTGCGCTCTGCGCATTCTCAAAGATCTCTTGTGGAGTGCCGCTTTCATTGATGCGGCCTCCTGAGAGAAATATGACGCGATCTGCGATGCGCTTGGCAAAGCCCATCTCATGGGTGGAGATAATCATCGTGATGCCATCTGCCTTTAATTCGGAGATGAGCGAGAGAACCTCTGCAATAAGTACTGGGTCAAGTGCACTCGTTACCTCATCGAGCAAGAGAACCTTCGGTTCGGTAGCGATTGCTCGCAGAATGGCAACGCGTTGTTGCTGGCCACCGCTTAGGAGATTGGGATAGGCATCTGCCTTATCTTCAAGTCCGAATCGCTTCAAGAGCGCCAGAGCTTGCTGATTGGCCTCCTCCTTACTCTTCTTAAGAACCAATCTTGGCGCCAAGGTAATATTTTCCAAAACAGTCAGATGCGGAAATAGATTGAAGGCTTGAAAGACAGAGCCAATCTTGCCTCGAACGCTATCGAGATTGATGCCGTATTGGCTTATATCTTCACCTTCGAGGAGTATCTGACCGTCACTGAGTTCTTCTAAGAGATTAATGCAGCGCATGAGGGTTGATTTACCAGAACCACTAGCACCGATGATGACGGTGGCAGATCCTTGAGGAAATTTGAGTGAAATTTCATCGAGCACGAGGTTGCTACCGAAAGATTTACGAAGACCGTTGAGTTCGAGAAGTTCGCTCATCAGAATGCACCTTGCGCCTTCTGTGCTCGATCTTGTCTGCGGATGAGCCAATCTGTGTAGCGAGTCAGGGGGATAGTAAGTAGTACAAAGAGCGCCCCCGCTACAACATAAGGTGTGAAGTTAAATGATTGGGCGGTCTCAATTCCAGCTGCGCGAATTGCATCGACTGCTCCAAGAACAGAGATTAAGCCTGAATCTTTCTGGAGCGAAACGAGATCGTTGAGCAATGGGGGAGTCACATTGCGGAAAGCCTGCGGAAGAACGACATGTTGCAGAGTCTGAGGTTGTGATAGCCCTAGAGCGCGAGCTGCTTGGCGCTGCGTTGGATTAACTCCCTCAATGCCTGCTCGAATCACTTCAGCAACGTAGGCGGAGTAGGTGAGGATGAGCGCTACCGTTCCGAGAAAGACAGCTGAATTGGGAACATAGGGAAGGCGCAGTCCAGGGATGCCAAGACCGACGAGGAAGAGAACGAGCAAGAGCGGCATTCCTCGGAAGACATCGGTATAGATAGTTGCGATGAGGCGAAGGGGGTAGAGAACCGGAGATGTCGTAGTTCGAGCAATTGCTATGGATAGACCAAAGACCAGAACAAAGAACTCAGCGATGAGAAGGACGCGTAGATTGAGAAAGATTCCATCCAAGATACGAGGGAAGGCCTTCTTGGCGTAATACCAGTTGAAGAAGGATTCCCGGACCGCCTCGGCTCCTTGTGCATTGGCAACGATGATGGTCAGGAGCGCACTTACAAGGAGCGTGCTTAGAAGTGCAACTGCAGTAGAACGGCGAGAGGCCCGACGCTTCGCCTCTTCACGTTGCAACTGCAACGCAGAAGGGGTGTAAGACATCGGACCTCTCACCTTGCTAACTATTTACTCACTATTACTGGGTGATTACTTGAGAACAGGAGCGTCGACACCAGCGGCGAGCCACTGATCTTCGATCTTCGCAAGAGTTCCATTTGCGCGGAGCTTATCTACAGCCTTAGAGATATCTGCTGTAAGCCAGCTTCCCTTTGAGAGAACGAGGCCGAACTGCTCGCCACCAGCTTGAGCTGGGAACTGGCCAACAATCTTGCCATTCTCTAGGTCAACTGCTGTGATGTAGAAAGCTGTTGGTAGATCAACAACAAGTCCATCAATCTGACCGTTAGCAAGAGCCTGCTTCGCTACATCGTTTGTATCGAATACAGCAGCTTCCTGTGTTGGCTTAATGACATCTGTAATTGTTGCGTATGAAGTAGTTCCAACCTGAGCACCGAGCTTTGCACCCTGAAGATCTGCAATTGACTTAGCATCTGCAATCTTTGAGCCAGCAACTGTGATGATCGCCTGAGTTACATCGTAGTAACCAGTTGAGAAGTCGATGACCTGTGCGCGCTCTTCAGTAATAGAGAACTGGTTGATATCGAAATCGAAGTTACGGCATCCTGGAGCAACTACGTTACCGAAAGGAACGCGGACCCATTCAACCTTATCCTTTGAATAACCGAGTTCATCAGCTACCGCGTAAGCAACTGCTGCTTCATATCCCTTGCCATTGGCAGGATCGTTGTTATCAAACCATGGACCGTATGCAGGTTCATCAGTTGCGATTGTGAGAACGCCTTCCTTAACTTGAGGGCAAGCTGCTGCCTCTTCAGATCCACATGATGTGAGCGTGATAGCAACGAGTGCTGCGACTGCAGCGGCAGAGATTTTCTTCTTTGAAATAGACATGATTACCTTTCACATGCGCTTGCCATGACGACTTGTCATAGCCCGGTCTTCACTCGGGGGCACCCCGCCGCGTTGGGAGGGTTGCCGACCACACTGCCGGTGCATTGTGTGATTCTCTTGACCTGAGCCGAACCCTACCAATCGCACCCGATGTGTAGAAATCGCCTACGATACGCAGATGCAATTAGAGCTCAATGGAACCAATATCATCAGCGAATCTGAGCGTAAGGGGCGAGCATCATCCCTCTTCTGGCCCTGGTGTGGTGCAAATGTCTCCCTTTTGGCGCTCTCTTATGGCGCCTTCTTCCTCGGCTTTGGGATCTCTTTCTGGCAAGCAACTGCGGCTGCAATCGCCGGAACAGTCCTCTCATTCCTCCTCGTGGGCTTTAGCTCCCTGGCCGGAAAGAGATCGAACGCCCCCACGATGGTTCTCTCCAGGGCAGCTTTCGGCGTTAAGGGAAATCTGATTCCAGGGCTGCTCTCTTATCTGATCTTCGTTGGCTGGGAGACCGTTCTCGTCTCACTCGCAACACTTGCAACGGGAACTGTCTTTGTGCGCATCGGTGATATTGATCGCAATATTGCCATGGCTGCCGGTTTTATCGTTGCAGTTGCAATTACCGTATTTGCTGGCGTTCTCGGCCACGCCATCATCATGAAGTTGCAGAAGTGGCTCACACTCATCACCGTTGCCGCCAC
>JAURJS010000093.1 GCA_030832135.1 Candidatus Planktophila sp. | reverse complement strand
GGAATGATGGAGACAGTTCTCAATGTCGGAATCAACGCTGAAGTAGCTGAAGGCCTAGCAAAAATCTCTGGAAATGAGCGATTTGCTTGGGATTCATACCGTCGCTTCATAGAAATGTTTGGAAAAATTGTCCATGAAATTGAGGTTGAAGAATTCCGCAAGACTGAGAGTCGAATTCTGGAGGCTCACAACGTTCATTCGGTACAGGAACTCGATGCTCAGAGCCTGAGAAGTCTGGGTGAGGGTTATATAAAAATTATTGAAATCCACACAGGTAAATCCTTTGGCGCAGACCCTAAAGATCATTTAATTGCCTCGATAGAAGCAGTCTTTAAATCGTGGAACTCTGAGCGCGCAAATCTCTACCGTCGTAGAGAACGTATCTCTTCAGATTTGGGTACAGCGGTCAATATTCAATCGATGGTCTTTGGAAATCTCACTGATGACTCTGGCACTGGGGTTGCATTCACGCGCGATCCTGCAACTGGTGAAAAAGGTAGCTACGGTGATTATCTTGAGAAAGCTCAAGGTGAAGATGTTGTTGCTGGAATTAGAAATACCATGAGCTTAGTTGATTTGAAACAACTGCTTCCGTCTGTTCACGCAGAGCTTGAGCGAGTCATGCAACTTTTGGAAGATCATTATCGCGATTTATGTGATATCGAATTTACCGTTGAATCAGGCAAACTATGGATTCTTCAGACTCGCGTGGGAAAGCGAACTGCAGAAGCTGCCTTTCGAATTGCAACACAACTGATAGAAGAGAAGAAAATTACTATTGACGAGGCGTTGCAACGAGTAACTGGAGATCAATTAGCTCAATTGATGTTCCCACAATTTGATCTCAGCGTTAAGACAACGGAACTCGCTCGAGGCATTCCTGCATCCCCCGGAGCAGCTGTCGGAGAAGTCGTCTTTGACTCTCGACGCGCTCAAGACTTAGCGCGCGCTGGCAAAAAAGTTATCTTGGTCCGTCGCGAGACGAGTCCTGATGACTTAGTCGGCATGGTTGCAGCAGAAGGTATTCTGACAAGTCGTGGTGGAAAAACCTCACATGCAGCAGTTGTAGCCCGTGGTATGGGAAAGACTGCTGTGTGCGGGACCGAATCAATATCTGTCGATGAGCGTGGTGGGATTCTCACTGCTGGCGCTGTCACGGTATACGAAGGCGAAATAATCTCGATTGATGGCAGTACTGGGGCGGTCTATCTCGGAAATGTTCCAGTAATTGCCTCCCCTGTCACCGCGTTTTTAGAAGGTCGCCTCTCTGAAAATAGCGAACAGGCATCACCTGTAGTCAAGTCTGTTGCCCAACTCCTGAACTATGCAGATCAATTGCGCACAATGAATGTCCGTGCAAATGCTGATACTCCAGAGGATGCAGTGCGCGCACGTATTTTGGGAGCCGAGGGTGTTGGTTTATGTCGCACTGAACATATGTTCTTAGGTGAGAGGCGCATCTATGTTGAGCGCCTGGTTCTGGCAGAGAATGAGGATGTCCAACGAGGAATCATCGCCGAGATGGAGCCACTACAACGTAAAGATTTCGTGGGAATTATGATGGCAATGTCGGGGTTGCCAGTAACAATCCGCTTACTCGACCCACCTCTGCATGAATTTTTACCGAATTTAGCAGACCTGTCAGCCCATGTTGCACGTGCTGAGGCTCTTGGCGAAGATATCGGATCTCGTGAAATGGCTATATTTGCAGCGGTGAAGAGATTGCACGAATCAAACCCGATGCTTGGTCTTCGTGGAGTACGACTGGGAATCTTGATTCCAGACCTCTTCAAAATGCAAGTCAGGGCGCTGGTCAATGCCTGCATTGAGGTTCGTAAATTAGGACATAACCCTGTGCCTGAAATCATGATTCCTCTGATTGCAACCCAGCGCGAGCTATTGCACTTGCGTCATGCCCTTGAAGAAGAGATAGCTTCTGCTCTGGCAGGGACAGGCCAGGAATTGGAAATTCCAATTGGGACAATGATTGAGACACCTCGAGCAGCCATTACCTCCACAAGAATTGCCGATTACGCTGACTTTTTCTCATTTGGAACAAATGACCTTACTCAACTTACCTGGGCATTTAGTCGTGATGATGTTGAGTCGACATTCTTGCCTCGTTATCTGGATTTAGAACTTCTTCCATTTAACCCATTCGAATCTCTTGATCAAGATGGTGTGGGTTTATTAATTAAGATTGCGCGTGATCAAGCTCGCGCTCTTCGCCCTGACTTTAAATTAGGTATCTGTGGTGAGCATGGTGGAGATCCAAGAAGTATCCACTTCTTCCACGCACAAGGACTCAATTACGTTTCGTGCTCACCGTTTAGAGTTCCTATCGCACGGCTTGAAGCAGGACGAGCTTTGGGACTCAAGCAGAACGCGACTATCTAGAAATTTCTTACGGCTATCAGAATTTTGGCGTTGTATAGCCCGCTATGCGAAAATGAGTGAACATAACCTTTTTCATAGAGTGCGCTGCGTAATTCACTAAAATGGGGCGACTCTTCCTTTTGCGCATTTTCAACGAAAGTAACGCCGGGATAACTCCAATCCCGAATAGCAGGTAATGGACTCATTCGCTCTCCAGAGCGCCAAAAATTAGCAATAAAAGGGTAGAACTCCTCAGCTAAAAATTCCTCAATGAGTCGAGAGTCAAATGACTCTATTTTTTGTGGATCCGCAGTTGGATCTAGTAATCCTGCCGCTTTTCTTGCATTATTAACGATTCTACGTAATTCAGACTTACACGGCTCACTAAATTCAAGAGAAAGCGAAAGCTGATTAGCTTCGTCAGTTTTGGCGCTCAATGCCATTCTCTTTGAAAAAATTCGAACCTGGGATTCCCCAAATTTTGAAAAAATCGCCAACAGTTTTGCATAAAGTGACGTTGACATCACTCACAGTCTCAATGATTGACTGCCCACGTTTATCGGCAATCTCTTTCAATCGTTGAATTTCTTCTTTATCTGCAAAAAGTAAATCACCCGGCTTCATCTGCCTCTCGGGAAGGAGATAGACAAGAGCTGCCCGAGCTTCTTCGCCGAGAAAGGTGATCCGCTTTCCGTCTTCAGTATCAAACTCGAGAGCAAGTGGATCACTATGGAGATTTGGAACCAAATTTCCTTCTGCATCGAGAGAGCCTGCATTTTCCGCTTTCAGGGAGACGACCTCTTCAAATGTTAAACCGGTTCCAATCAGACTTAACATGAGTAGGCGAGCTTTGGGATCAAAATCTCCCTTTGCGCTATTAGCAATATGTGAACGCTTACCTTCGGTATAGGTAGATGACCATGGGACGTTTACACCATTTATGGTCCACCATAACTTTGGCCCAAAAAACAGGGAGGAGATCTGCACTGAGGTTAAATCTTCATGAAGGAAGAGATACTTCTGCATCAACATCTCTGCGGTGAGCGCATCTTTCTGGCCAGCAGCTAGCGCTGAGGCGAGATCGCCATCGCAGACTTCGCGGGCAAATCTATCGAGAGTGGTGACAGCAGCCCTGATCCATGCATCTGGCTTTCGCACTCTCTCAGCCAAAATCTTCGCCACTGCCATGACAGTGGGGTCATCAAGAAGAACTAACTCTCGTCGATTTTTTAGACAGCGACGAGCAATCTCATCTGGTTCAAGATATTCGATAACGGAATCGCTAGTTTCATACCCAGGGAAGTAGGTACTTCCACTTTCGTACCTTATAGCCATGCCGGAGCATCCTTTGGAATTTCACTTTCATTCACCTTTGCCGCGATATCCGTGGCAATAAAGTGATCACGTAGTTCCACAACACATTTCTCTACACCGGGAACTAGCTCCACTCTTCGCCGCATCTCCTTACCAATGGTGATAGCAAATGGAGAGGGGCATAATGGAGAGGTAAGGTGGTAGCGCACAAGAACGCGACCACCTTCCTCCACCACAATTTCGTCGATCATTCCTAATTCGCCCATCGTCTTTCGAATCTCGGGATCTGGCACACTGCCAGCAGCCTCATAGAGAGCCTCGAGAGCGATTTCGGACATAGTCATGATCTCCTTTGTTAGTTAAGCGCCAACGTAATTTGCCTGGTTGGCAAGGAATTCCTTGCGCTTCTGGCTAAATTCATCATTAGCGATTGCAGCCTTCTTTGCCTCGACATCAATTCCGTAAAGTCGAGCAATATTGGTACCAATGATCTTCTCCTTGATTGCTGGAGTGAGTTGGACACCAAATTCATCGGCGATATCTTCTGGAATCTGATATTCCATAAATTCATCGAGAATCCAGTGTGGGTACCAAATTGGGAAGTCGGTGCCCCAAACGATGCGATCTTCACCAAGCCAGAAGAGAAGATTTGCCATCATCTCTCCGAAGTAACGAGGACGCTTATGAATGAACGCATTTGCTACGGCAAGTGATGCGTAGACGTTTGTTGAGCGAGCTGCAATCCAGCAGAACTCATCAAGACGAGGAAGCCCAATGTGGTCCACAATAAAGTTGAGTTCAGGATACAAAGATGAAGGCTCATCAATATCATAAACGTCAAACTTCTCCATTGAAAG
>JAURJS010000092.1 GCA_030832135.1 Candidatus Planktophila sp. | reverse complement strand
GATTCCATCAAGGGCGCCATCAGGAACCATGTCATGCAGGATTAAATGTGCATCTCCTTGAATGACTCGAAGATTCTTCAATCCATGTTCATGAATGAGGGCGAATAACTTTCCCACACCGGGACGGTGGACATCGACTGCCAGATATCCCGTCTCCGGAGATGCCTTGGCGATGAGAGCCGTGGCCTCCCCCATGCCGAAGCCAATCTCCATGATGATCTCTTCCGAGTGAGGGAAGAGCTCATTGAAATTTAGAGGGGTGGTGCTCTGCTCTATCCCATAGGAGTCCCAGTGCTTATCGAGGGCGAGTTGCTGTGGGCCGGTGATGCGTGAGCCTCGAATTCGATAACTTCTGACTGTTGGCTCTTCCATAGGCGTAATCCTAACTTCGCTCATGACTATTTCCCGCCCACATGGTTTGATAGCCCTCTATTCATCTCGAAGACCATATATCGACCATATATAAGGAGTACACCGTGCCAGGAGTAAATCTCACACGCGCAGAAGCCCAAGAACGTTCACAGCTCGTCAAGGTCCATTCATATGACGTTGACCTCGACCTCACAGGTGGTGCTGAGAACTTCATCGTTAAGACTCGCGTGAAGTTCGATGGCCTTAAGCCTGGCGCAACTACCTTTATCGATGCTGTGGGAAAGTCAGTGATCAAGGCAGAACTCAATGGTCAATCTTTCGATCCTAAATTCGATGGTGAATCAATCTTCCTTCCACCGCTTGCAGCAACAAATGAGTTGTATGTTGAGTTTGAAGGTATCTACTCACATTCTGGTGAAGGTCTCCACCGCTTTGAAGACCCTGCAGATGGAGAGGTCTACCTCTACACCCAGCATGAAGTCCCAGATGCTCGCCGCACATTTGTCTGCTTCGATCAGCCAGATCTCAAGGCAACCTTTGCTATCTCAGCAACTGTTCCTGGCCACTGGGAGGTAATTTCAAATAACCCAGTTGCATCGAAGACAGATGCTGGCAGCAATAAGAAGTGGGTCTTCACAACAACACCACGTATTTCTACATATCTCACCGCACTTGTTGCCGGTCCTTACTTCAAGGTCGAAAGCGAATACAAGGGATCAAAGGTTGTTCCACTTGGTCTCTACTGCCGCAAGTCACTTGCTGAGCATATGGATGCAGATGAGCTCTTCGATATCACTCGTCGCGGCTTTGCAGCCTTTGAAAAGGATTTCGGTCTTGCTTACCCATTCGATAAGTACGATCAGATTGCAGTTGCTGAGTTCAATGCTGGGGCGATGGAGAATGCCGGTTGCGTAACATTTGCTGAGAATTACTTCGTATTCCGCTCGAAGGTAACCGATAAGGAATATAACTGGCGCGCAAATGTGATCCTCCACGAGATGGCACATATGTGGTTCGGTGACCTCGTCACAATGACCTGGTGGGATGATCTATGGCTCAACGAATCCTTTGCTGAGTGGGCTTCCTATCACACGCTCGCATATGCGACTCGCTTCACAAACTCATGGACTGTATTTAACGCAGAGCGCAAGAACTGGGCATATCGCCAGGATCAGCTCTCATCTACTCACCCAATCGCAGTTGATATGTATGACCTCGAAGCTGTGAAGACAAACTTCGATGGAATTACATATGCCAAGGGAGCATCTGTTCTTCAGCAGCTCGTCGCATACGTTGGCCTTGAGGCATTTATCGCAGGTTTGAAGAAGTACTTCGAGAAGCATGCATGGGGCAATACAACGCTCAATGACTTGATCGTTGAACTTGAGGCAACTTCAGGTCGCGACCTCAAGCCTTGGATTGCAACTTGGCTTCAGACAGCTGGCGTGAACACATGGCGTCCAGAGCTCGTTATCGATGGCGACAAGTACACATCTGTTGCCGTTAAGCAGGAAGTTCCACTCGTCCCAGCAGGATCTACTGAACTTCGTCCACACCGTATGGCAGTTGGTCTCTATGACATCGCAGGCGGCAAAGTTGTTCTTCGTAAGCGCATCGAACTCGATGTTGCTGGTGCAACCACGGTTGTTCCAGAGCTTGCTGGCGAGAAGACAGCTGACCTCGTCGTTCTCAATGATGGCGACCTCTCCTATGGAAAGCTTCGCTTTGATGAGCGCAGCATCGCAATCCTTAAAGATCATCTAGGTGTTATCGAAGATTCATTGACTCGTGCACTTGCCTGGTCTGCAGTCTGGGATATGACCCGCGACGGTGAACTTGCAGCAAGTGACTATGTTCCAATGGTTCTCAACGCACTTGCCCATGAGAATGATGTCGCAGTTGTTGCAACACAGATGCTTCAGCTCGGCACTGCAGTTGAACTCTATGCATCAGATAAGAATCGCGAAGCACTTCGCACAACTTTGGCTGATGGCATTGAGAAGCTCCTTGATGGTGCAGCAGCTGGTAGTGATCTCCAGCTTCAATATGTCCGTAGCTTTGCAGCAACTGCAAAGTCACAGGCTCAGGTTGCAAAGGTGCGCGACATCCTCGATGGAAAGCTCAGCGGCGTAACAGTCGATGCCAACCTTCGCTGGACTCTCCTTAACTCACTCGTGGAGAGAGGAGCTGCAACGGTTGCTGAAGTTGAAGCTGAGCTCGCAAATGACAAGAGCGCCGATGGTGAGAAGGCTGCTGCATTCGGTCGCGCTGTTGGCGCCGATGCTGCAACAAAGGCTGCGGCTTGGGATCTTGCAACAACCAAGGAGATCTCAAACCATATCCAGATTCAGACAATCCAGGGCTTTAACCGTCCTGGACAACGTGAACTTACTGCGCCATATGCAGATAAGTACTTTGACATGATTCTTGATTACTGGACATCGCACACCTATGAGTTTGCAAGCAACATTGCGCTCCTTGCCTTCCCTAGCTATCAGGTCTCTGATGCAACGATGAAGAAGGTGGAGGGATGGCTATCGGGTGCAGGTAAAGATGCACCAAATGGTCTACGCCGCATCATCTCTGAACAGCGCGATGCCCTTGCTCGCGCGTTGAAGGCTCAGGTAAAAGACGCATAATAGGTAGAAGTTAATTAAGTAGAAATGGCGAAGCCCCAGTCGATATGACTGGGGCTTCGCTTATTTAATCTCAGTTAGGCGATCATCGTTAAGAAGGTTGAGTCATCGTTATCGTCATCGATGCGATTGATGACATCCTTCTTCTCGCGCTTTGGCGCTGAGGCAAACCATGAGAGAGCGGCAATAACGGTAAAGACCACGACCGGGCCGGCCACAAAGTAGGTAAATGTCTGAAGCGCTGTTAAGCCTTCACCAGGCTCGGCTCCACCCTCTTGGGCGACCATTGGAAGTAGCTGGGCTGCTTGAGATAACGACGTAATCAT
>JAURJS010000091.1 GCA_030832135.1 Candidatus Planktophila sp. | reverse complement strand
GTCCATAACTGCGAAGAGAACGCCTGAGATAACGAAGGTGAGGTGAATACCAATACGCCATCCTTCACGGTGGCCATCGATTTCGCCTTCCAACATAAAGTCTTTGAGAAGTTCAATAACAGAGATAGCAACCAATGAACCAATCAACTTGATCTTAAGTCCGCTGTAGTCAACGCGGCCCATCCAGTGTGGTCGATCTTCTGCATTCTGTGCAACGTTAATCTTCGATACGAAGTTCTCATATCCTGCGAAGATAATAATGATGATCAAGTTTCCAAGGAGCACTGTGTCGAGAAGTTCTAGAATGCTCAAGGTGATGTGATGCATATCTGAATCAGTCATATGCAACATCAAGTCATAGAAATTTGTGAAGAAACGGTAGAGAAGTGGAATCAAGCTGAGCATGAGGCCAACATAGAGTGGCGCCAGGAGCCAGCGTCCACCGAAGATCACTCGCTCTAGGAACTCTTCGAAACGCTCGTTCCAGGTGTTATTTTCAATTACCTGCTTTGCCATAGATAGCCTCCTTAAGGAATTCCCCAAGGGTAAATTGGCATGGGCCCGCTATCGGGAATTAACAGTTGCGATGAATGGTCATATTTCCAAGGCGAGATAGAGGGCTATTGGAGGATATTGACTGCGCGAGCGACGACTAGACCCACGGTGAGAAGTGATGTCACCGACTGGAAGAGCATCAACATCTTTGCCCATCGGGTCAGTGGCAAGACATCGGTCGGGCTAAAAGCGCTGGCATTGGTGAAAGAGATGTAGAGGTAGTCGAAGAAGTTGGGATGCCAATGCACCTGTGCCAACTGGTGATCTTGCATCTGAGGGAAGAGAAAGTCGGGATATCTCACGAGCGCCTGGGCCCGTGAACCCGGACCACCACGATCGAACTCCCAGAACCAGAGAGCGAAGATGACGATATTGGTCAGCCAGATAGTTGCGCCAGAGAGAAGGAGTGAATTTCCATCGGTGGCAGAACCGGTGACGAGATGCTGAATCAACTTAATTGCCGAGGCGGTATTTGAAAGGGTCATTACCGCTGTGAGGCCAAGACTGAGGAGGCGCTGGGGGAGATGATGATTGTGGATTCGCCGCGGTGCCACAACGATGAGAAGTAAGAGAAGGAGGAGCTCGAGCCCTGAGATATAGCTCTGATAACTTATAGAGAGTTCATCGGGCAAGATTGATTGCAGCAAAATCACGATAAAGACAACGATTGCCACTGGATATCTATGTTCACCGTTATGTTCGCGATGCCAGTGGGGATGGTGATCGTTATGAGGGCTGAACTCTTTGCGGGCCATGGCTCCCATGGTAACTAGACAGAGATGCAATAGGAAGTATGACTATTCATTTCTCTCGAATTCTCTTCTCTTCCACCTGGGAGAGGTTTACTTTCCTCCACATCAACTAAGAATTTCTCAAGGGAGAAGATAGATGGCGCTCTGCTCAGTATGTAGTCAACCAGCCGGTTTCTTGGCAACTGTATGTCAACCATGTCAGAAGGATCAGGCCGAGATCGCAGAGAAGAGGAGTCGTGAGAATGCAGAGGCGCATAAGGCTGAACGCGCTGCACTGATCGCTGAAGAGAAGGCTCGAATCAGCCAAGAGGTATCAGGTGGTGGAGTCCTTTATCTCCATAAAACCGAGTTTGTCCCAGTCGATTCTTCCCTAGGAGATGTTGACTTCAAGCCGAATAGATATGACGACACGGCAGTTCGCATTGCTGGCCTTGAAGGTTGGCGAGTGGTCGGCGTAGTACCAAAGACATTTGGAACGGCGCTCATCAACAACGAGGGATTTAATAAAGTGTGGGGTGGCGGAGTTGGTGGCGCTGTTATTGGCGCATATGTACTTCTCGAGCTCGAAGTCTCCTCTCGTAATTATGCTCGCCTCGAGAGTGATATCTCAGAGTATTTAGAGGGTGCATTTAATTAAGCTAACTACCCGCAACAAAATATTGATTATTTAATCAAGATGAGTTCCTAGCGTTCACGAGGCTCTACGTGCATACTAGGAGTAGAGAAATTAGAAAGGTTTATTCAATGGGTGATGCAATATCAGCATGTTTTGCTAAGTATGCGACGTTTTCAGGGAGAGCGACTCGAAGTGAATTCTGGTACTTCCAACTCTTCTACATCCTTCTCATTATTGCCGTTTCATTTATCGATCCATCTGAAGATGGACTACTTGGAAACTTAGTATTTCTCGGATTTATCATTCCGCTGACGGCGGCTGGCTGTCGACGAATGCATGATGTGGGCAAGAGCGGTTGGGCTCAGATAATTCCTTTTTACAACCTTTACCTTCTCTGCCAAGATTCTCAGGGCGACAATCAGTATGGAGCCCGACCTTAGTTATAGAGATAAAAGGCAGGCTTAACTCATTTGGGCCTGCTTTTTGACCGGTCTAGTTGAATAAAAAGTCCCATCCACAACGGCTAATCCAAGGTGAAGATTCGAATCTGCCTGCTTGTCGCCGCCCTTGTGGCGGTGGCGATTCCTGCCTGGTCGGTTGAATCAAATCCCAAAGTCTTAGTCATTGCAGATACCGGATTCAGTGACTCTGATCTAGTAATTGCATCTCATACCGTTCTCCAACTCTGCATTATGGATTGGTATGCCTGCCCAAATGGTTCTAATTTTCAAGAGAGCGGCACAGCTGCCACCCTCTCTCCATCTCAGATGAAGCACTCGGGCTTTAGCCATGGCAGCAAGATGGCGAGATCTGCCATCGCCGCATATCCGGATGTGAAGTTGATTCTCATTAGAGTTGTGGGTCAGTCCTCGTCCGGTGGGCGAATGCCGACGAGCGAGTCGATAGTGACAAAAGTTTTGGCCTGGAGCAATAAGAATGCCAAGCTCTACAACATTGGCGCCGTGGCAATCTCACAAGGCAGCACCAAAGTTGGGACAAATGCCCGTCGATGCTTGGCATCTCCAGCTACCGATAAGGAGATCGCAGCGCTGAAAGCAAAGGGGATCTACACATTCTTTCCTGCTGGCAATGAAGGAAAGAGCGACATCATCAACTGGCCGGCATGTATTGCAGATGCGGTAGCGGTAGGAGCTCTCGATAAATTAGGTGCGATAGCAAGCTATAGCAATTACGCCATGGGGCAGATAGATATTTATGAACCCGGCTATGTCATTGATACCGCAACTATTGCAACCTATGGATCCGATAACGGGACTTCGCACTCAACCCAATATGCAGCTGCCAAATGGCTCAGTCTGGTCAATCAATTCCCACAAACACGTCCAGCGCTGATTTATTGGAACTACATACTCTCAGGTGATCCTGTGACAAACTCAAAGGGCTTTTACGGCTGGTCTTCTAACCTTGAGAGCGTGCGCGAGACCTTAGTAGGTCGCTGAACACATATTGTTATAGAGGGCAGAGACGGTAATCAGGCTCTGGCCAACACCGTTGATGCCAAAGTACTCAGTATCAAAAGTTGACCCAGAGACGCTCCATTGCAAGATTGCCTCTGCTGGATAGCCGTCATAACTAATCTCACCGGTGAGTTGAACGACAGTGCCCCCGGTTGTTGATGTGAATTCTTCCCATGATGGAGATGACATAAATGCATCTGCCATCTCGCCTAAAGTCGCCGATGGGCAAGCACCGACAGTTCCGTTCTTAACTGAGCTCACATTTGCTGAGTCAGAGAAGAGTTCAGCTAGATCACTAGCACTGAAATCAGAGCTCGAGTCAGAACTTGAATCAGAGCTCGAGCCGCAGCTTGTGAGGGCGAGAAGCGAGGCGAGAACAATTGCGAGAACAGTGCTCTTCTTTTTCATGCATTAAGTCTGCACGTACAGAAGTTTCTTCCGAATAAAACTCTCCACTTTTGACTAGTCAATTTCCGAGGATTTGCCAGATTTCTTGCTAAGTAATTTCTACAATTATTGCGTTTCAAGAAGTACTTCTAAGTTACCTACTGAAAACGGAGAAAAGAAATGGAAATTTTAATCGTTCTTGCCTGGATCGCTAGCTGTATTTTCTGCTACACAACTGCTAAGAAGAAGAATCTCAATGCCGGACTCTGGGCATTTCTCGGCTTCTTCTTTGGAGTCTTCGCCGTTATCGGCGTTCTCATTTCAAAGCCAAAGTAATGAGTAGTTAGCCTCACCAGAGGCTAAAGGGGCCATATTCGATGAGTTCACGCTTATCGATATGGCCCTTTCTTCTGCCCTGACTAGTCATCCGGTTGCAGGTACTCCTGCATAAAAAGCGCTGAGATTTACGGTTAAGCCAGTGAACCAATCCAACAGGAGTCCACGATGTTAGCTTTGAAGCGCAAGTCCTTCCGCACGATCGCGACAGTCTTTATCGCACTGTCTGCGACCCTGGGATCAACCTCCCATGCAGAGGCAGCCTTGCTCGGTCCATCATCGAACTACATCATTCAGATCACTCCTGAGGCTCGGGTGGCGATTGAGACCGCTGTGAAGAATGCCGGCGGAACAATCAACTCTCGCTACCAGTATGCCTTTGATGGTTTCGTTGTGAAGCTTCCAGATATGTTGCTTCCACTCCTCAAGAAGATTCCAAATATTCTTACCATTGAGAAGGATCAACCAGTTACAGGTCTTGCGATTCAGCAGAATCAAACCCCAACTCCAGCATGGGGAATTGACCGTATTGATCAACGTGATGTTGTCTCATCTTCATCGGGATATCAGGGCTCATATGGATATCGCTCAGCTGGCGCAGGGTCAACAATTTATATTGGTGATACAGGTATCTTCCCTCATGATGATTTAGCTGGCCGAATCTCTACCAATGGTTTTAGCGGCATCGCAGATGGAAATGGCACGGTTGACTGCAATGGCCATGGAACTCACGTAGCAACATCTGCGGCGGGAACTCAATATGGTGTGGCAAAGAATGCAAAGTTGGTTCCGGTGAGAATTCTGAACTGCGCAGGCTCTGGCAGCTATGCAACTGTTATTGCTGGCCTTGATTGGATCATGTCACCACTCAATACCAACTCAAAGAGCCAGGCAGTCCTCAACCTCTCTATCGGAGGACCTGCATCGACATCACTTAACGATGCAGTCCGCCGCCTTACCAATGCAGGTATCACCGTCGTGGCTGCTGCAGGTAATGAGAACTCCGATGCATGTACTCGATCTCCTGCAAGTGCGCCAAGTGCAATCACTGTCGGTGCAACAACGATCACAGATGCAAAGGCTTATTACTCAAACTGGGGAAGATGCGTTGATATCCACGCACCAGGTTCAGCCATTACAGGTGGTTGGTATACCGGTGCTGGATCAACCAACACAATCTCAGGCACATCGATGGCAACACCTCACGTGACAGGTGCGGCAGCTGTCTTTCTCGGTCTCAATCCCACCGCCTCAGTTGCACAGGTTGCCGAGGCGCTAGC
>JAURJS010000090.1 GCA_030832135.1 Candidatus Planktophila sp. | reverse complement strand
ATCACCGGAACTAAGACTCAGGAAGGTAATTAATATCGTGGCAGAGCAACAAGTAACTTCATTAGCAAGTGGCCACGAGGGCACAGTTCGAGATCAAACACGTGCCTACCTCCTTCGCCTTAAAGATGGCGAGATGGGTTCCATTCCGGCAATCGGAGCGACCATCTTCCTTGCCCTTGTCTTTCAATTCTTAAGTCCTTACTTCTTTACCAATATCAACTTCACAAATATGTTCGTGCAGGCAGCTGAGCTCACAATGCTCGCAGCTGCACTAGTCTTCGTGATTCTGCTCGCAGAGATCGACTTAGCCGCAGGCGTTACTGCAGGTGTTGCGATGGCGGTCTTCATCCGATTCCTTAAAGCGGGATGGTCTTGGATCCCAGCACTGGGTGCAAGCTTTGTGGTCGGTATCGTTGTGGGAATCGTTATCGGATATATCGTCGCGAAAATTGGAGTGCCATCATTTGTGGTAACTCTCGCTTTCTTCCTTGGTTTCCAAGGCCTTCAACTCCTTCTCCTTGGTGAAGGTGGCGTCTATCGCATCGAAGTCCCAGAGGTGATTGCCATCATGAATAGCAATATGCCTGCCTGGGGTGGTTGGTTGATGCTCGTTGCATGCCTTGCAATCTCCTTGGCAATATCAATCTGGGATCGCGCCCGTCGCGCACGCGTTGGTCTTGTAAATAAGCCATTCTCAATCATCGTCATGAAGCTTTCTGCAATCGGAGTTCTTGCAGCGATTGCTATCAGCATTATGAATACAAACCGCAGCCAGGGAGTTATCCCAATTCAAGGCGTTCCAATCGTTGTCCCTATTACTGTCGCAATCCTCGGAATCTGTACTCTGATTCTCGACCGTACCAAGTTTGGTCGCCATCTCTACGCTGTCGGTGGAAATCCTGAAGCTGCTCGTCGCGCAGGTATCAAGGTTGTTTCAATCCGCGTCTGGGCATTTGTTATCTGTGCGATTCTCGCAGTGGTATCAGGCCTCTTCCACGCCAGCCGCCTCCAGAGCGTTGATGGTTCTGCCGGTAAGACAATCGTTCTCTCAGGTGTAGCTGCAGCTGTTGTGGGTGGCGTCAGCCTCTTCGGTGGTCGCGGTCGTATCTCGCATGCGGTTATTGGAGCATTCGTTATCACCATGATTGATAACGGACTCGGACTTCTCCAGATGCCTGCAGGCGTGAACTACCTTGTACAAGGTGGCGTACTCCTGCTTGCGGCTACTATCGATGCACTTGCACGTCGTAGAGGTGGAGTCGTCGGTCGTAACTAGGCTGATCGACGCCTGTTAGGAAGCTATGAAGTTCACTGATGGCTTCTGGTTGTTGCGCGATGGTGTGAAAGCCCTTCATGCAACCCACCTACAGAAGGTGGAGGCCAGCTCAGATGGTTTTACTGCCCTCGTTGCACCGAAGGTCGTCGAAGGCCGTGGTGCAACCTTAAATTCTGCACTCTTTGAACTTGAGTTCTCCTCTCCTCTTGCAGATGTGATTGGTATTCGAGTTCGACATCATCGTGGTGGTAATGACTCTCTCTCATTCGAACTTGCCCAGGAAAATCCAAAGACCACTTTCGCTAAAAGTGATAGCTCCACCTCATATACATCAGGTGCATTAACTGCGCAATTAAGTAAGGGCACCGCCTTTAACCTTGAATTTATTGCCGGCGATCGAGTTCTCACCCATCAACGATCCAAGAGCATCTCGATCTTCAATGATGGTGGAGTCCACTATCTCTCTGCACAACTCAATCTCGGTGTGGGTGAATTGGTTTATGGACTTGGTGAGCGATTTACCGCTTTCGCTAAGAATGGGCAGAGCGTTGATATTTGGAATGCCGATGGCGGAACAAGTAGTGAGCAGGCGTATAAGAATATTCCTTTCTATCTCACCAATCGAGGCTATGGCGTCTTTGTAAATCACACCGGCAAGGTCTCTTTTGAAGTAGCGAGTGAATCAGTTGAGAAGGTTCAATTCAGCGCAGAGTGTCAGGATCTTCAATATTTTCTTATCTATGGCCCAACCCCTGCTGAGATTCTAGAGAAGTACACAGCGCTGACTGGACGTGCGCCGCAGTTACCTGAGTGGAGCTTTGGACTATGGCTCAGCACTTCTTTTGTCACAGATTACGATGAGAAGACGGTCTCCTCTTTTATTGATGAGATGGAGAAGCGCGAAATTCCACTCGATGTATTTCACTTCGATTGCTTCTGGATGCGTGAATATCAGTGGTGTGACTTCGAATGGGATCCGCGTACATTCCCTGAGCCAGCTGCAATGTTGACGCGACTGAAGGCAAAAGGTTTAAAGATATCGCTCTGGATTAATCCTTATATCGGCCAAGCCTCACCGCTCTTTGACGAAGGCAAGGCAGGTGGCTACTTCCTCAAGCGCCTCGATGGATCTGTCTGGCAATGGGATTTATGGCAAGCTGGAAATGCAATTGTTGACTTTACAAATCCAGCAGCGCGCGATTGGTTTAAATCAAAGCTACGCCCGCTGCTTGAGATGGGTGTGGATTGCTTTAAGACAGATTTTGGCGAAAGAATTCCGACAGATGTCACCTACTTCAACGGCGCAGATCCAAATCAGATGCACAATCTCTATACCCAGTTATATAACGCAACTGTGTGGGAGTTACTGCAAGAAGTTAAAGGCGCTGATGCAATCGTATTTGCTCGCAGCGCCACAGCCGGTGGACAGAAGATGCCGGTGCATTGGGGTGGAGATAACACCTCGTCATTTGAATCCATGGCCGAGAGTCTGCGAGGCGGCCTAAGTCTTTCATTGAGCGGCTTTGGCTACTGGAGCCACGATATTGGTGGCTTTGAGGGAGATCCAGATCCAGCTGTATTTAAACGTTGGCTCGCCTTTGGCCTTTTAAGTTCCCATAGTCGATTACATGGAAATGAATCTGTCCGTGTTCCATGGAGCATCGATGAGGAAGCAGTTGAAGTAACACGGACCTTCGTAAACTTAAAGAAGAAACTTCACCCGTACTTAATTAAGACGATGCACGAGGTCACGGCAAAAGGTTTACCCATGATGCGACCTATGCTCCTTGAATTTCCGGAAGATCCCACTGCATGGTTCTTGGACCAGCAATATATGCTCGGCCCTGATTTATTGGTCGCACCAATTTTTACCCCAAACGGTGAGGTGACTTTCTATCTGCCAGCCGGTCAATGGCGTAATTACTTCACGGATGAAGTGAGAGAAGGCGGTCGTTGGCTCACAGAGACCCACGGATTTAATTCACTACCCTTATATGCACGCAATGGAGAAAAATGAACATGGCACTTGAGAACTTCCAGAAGAACACCGCCGATTTCCTTGATGCGCTAGCGCTCTTTCCTGATCGTTCTCGCACGATTGCCCCAGACGGTGAGTGGTCAGCAGCCTTTATCGTGCACCATGTCGCAGATGGTGAGCTCCACTTCGCCGCTCGCTACCTTCACACCTTAGGTAGCGATAATCCAACGATGATCTATTTCGAGGAAGAACGTTATCCAGCAGCTCTTCACTACGATCAGCGCTCTATCGCTAAATCACTGGCATCGATCGCGGGTATTCGGGCAATGGTCTTTGAAGTCCTCTCCACCGTCGATGAGAGCGCCTGGTCGCGCACCACGACTAGCCAGGATGGGGCGGTCTTCACCCTCACCCAGCTCATTGAGAAGGCCAATAGCCACCTGGTGAGCCATACCCAGCAGCTCAAAGAACTTCGCGCCAAATATCTCACAATGTGATGACCATCCAGCGACCAGTCGCATTTTGACTGGTCAAAACTGGTTATCCCATCGCATAAAAACTGGGCATTCCCTACGGTAACCACTTCAGAGTACCTCTGAAAGGGATATCAATATGAACGAGATTCGTAGCTTCATCGAATGGCTGAGCTATCACCCAACCCCTGATGAAATAACTCGTGCACTTGTACTCGATCACCTCTCTGCGGTGCAGGCATGCTGCGCTCGCATTGGACTACTCAATGCTGATGACTCTCTCACCTTCGCAGGTGAATATGGATTTGAAGATGGAAAGAAAGGTAAGACTTTCTCGGGTAGTGAGTGGCGTAGTTGGAGCCATGATGCTGCTGATATTGCGCTTGGACGAAATACTAATAATTGGTCTGAAGATAAGAAGATGTTGATGTTCCAACTTCGCCATAGAGGTGCAATTCAGGGCCATCTCCTTGTTCGCTTTTCACAACCTATTGCTAATACCGAGAAAGTTGAAGAACTTGTTCTCGATTATGCCGTTCCAATTTCTCTCTACATCTCATTGAGCCATGAGGGTAAGAAGGTAAGTAGCGGCTCTTCCGAGCGACCTGAGACTGGCTCTGAGCAGTTGACTGCACGTCAACTCTCCATCCTCAGTGGAATGGTTGAGGGAAAGACAAATCATGAGCTTGCAACTGAACTTGGCTTTAGCGTTAGCACAATTCGCCACGAGACGATGCGCATCTACCAAGCTCTAAGCGTCAGCGATCGGAAAGAAGCTGCAAAGAAGGCGTTAGCGCTCGCACTTCTTTAAAGGGTAATCTCTCCGGGTGAAGAAGAGCAGCTCCTGGTTACCGACTTATCTTGTCTTAGGGTTTGTCTGGGGTTGCTCATTTATATTTATTAAGAGTGGACTTGAGTTCCTCTCACCGGTGGGCGTGGCTTTCTTTAGATGCTCCCTAGGTGCGCTCACTCTCTATTCCTATGCGAAATATAAGAAGATTGAGCTGCCAAATAATCTCAAAAGCCTCTTACATATCTGGATAGTTTCACTACTACTCAATGTCTTTCCCGGTATTTTCTTCGCCTTAGCAGAGACTGAGGTAACTTCGATTCTGGCAGGAATCATCAACGCTGTGACCCCGCTGATGACTTTGATTGCAATTCTCCTCGTTAATCGCTCAGAACAGCCCAAGAGAAGTCAGATAATCGGGCTCCTGATTGGTTTTGCCGGGGTATTGATCGTTCTTGGTGCATGGAATGGGCTTGGTGATAATCCCTGGTGGGCAGTGGCGATTTTGTTATTGGCAGTTACCTGCTACGGCTTCTCATTTCCTTACACAAGAAAGTTTGTCATTCCACTTGGAATCAAGTCTGAGGCGATTGTGGCGCAACAACTAATCCTAGCCAGCTTTACCTTATTGCCGATTTATCTCATTGATGGGATCTCATTTAACACTCTAGAAACTGGTCCAGTTGCATCAATGCTGGCACTTGGAATCTTTGGCAGCGGCTTTGCATATCTATGGAACTTTAAGGTGATGCAGATTGCTGGTAGTGCCATTGCTAGCAGCGTTACTTACTTAACTCCTGTTGTTGCTGTCATCGTAGGAATACTTTTCCTCGGAGAACACATCACCTGGAATGAGCCAATTGGCGCAGTTGTTGTTCTCCTTGGTGCCGCCATCGCACAAGAGCGGTTAAAACTTGTTAAGCAGAGACAGTAAATCCTGCAGGAAGTTCTAGGCGGTACTTGGCCAGCTTCTGGCCATCTGCAAGTAGAGCTCGCGTTGGGCTATCTTCCGCGATTAATCCACCGCTCAATACAACAGCTCGTTCGCAGAGTTCCAGCGCATAAGGCAGGTCGTGGGTGACCATGAAGATTGTGATGTCGAGCGATTTAAGAATTGTTGCTAACTCACGACGGCTTGCTGGATCGAGATTTGATGATGGCTCATCGAGCACAAGAATTTCTGGCTTCATCGCCAAGACTCCCGCAACTGCAACGCGACGACGTTGGCCGAAAGAGAGATGGTGAGGGGCGCGATCTGCGAAGTCGAGCATGCCGACCTGCGATAGCGCTTCATCGACGATTGCATCGAGTTCGCTACCGCGAAAGCCCATGTTGTATGGGCCGAAGGCGATATCTTCTCGAACGGTAGGCATAAAGAGCTGGTCATCTGGGTCTTGAAAGACAATTCCCACACGAGAACGGATCTTCTTAAGTGATTCCTTATCGGAGGCATCAATCTTCTCGCCAGCGATAGCGACGGTGCCACGTTGTGCTGCATGGATGCCGTTGAGGTGCATAACCAGCGTTGTCTTACCTGCGCCATTAGGACCCAACAGTGCAACTCGCTCACCCTTCTTTACAGTGAGGTTTACACCGAAGAGCGCTTGATTCCCATCAGGATATGCAAAGGCCAAACCTGATATTTCGAGTGATGGTGTGCTCATAAGAGGGCTCCAGTTACTGATGTGATGATAAGGGCTGCAAGTGGAATACCAACAGCGAGAAACTTATTTGAAGAATTGATTTCTGGTATCTCTGTCTTGGGAAGTTCTCCCGTGTATCCACGGGCAATCATTGAAGTGTGGACTCGCTCACCTCGTTCGTATGATCGAACAAAGAGTGCGCCAGCGGTGCCTGCGATAAATTTCCAGTCGCGAATTCCACGCTCTTCAAAACCACGAGAGAGACGCGCAACCTTCATACGCTCCATCTCATCGGTGATGACATTCATATAGCGCAACATAAAAGTCATGATTTGAACAAGGAGAGAAGGCATCTTCAACAATTCAAATCCACGAAGGATTTCACGAGCAGGTGTTGAACCTGATAGCAAGATAGCGGTGAGAACGCCGAGCGTTCCCTTGGTGATGATTGATAGGGCGGCGATTGCACCTGGACGAGAGATTTCAAAGAATAGAATCTCAAAGCGCTCACCTTTGGAGAAGAAGGGCATTAGAAAGGCGAATACTAAGAAAGGGATCTCAATAGTGGCGCGCTTAGCGATAGTAAGTACAGGAAGTTTCGCCGTAGCTAACAAGGTGGTGATAACAATTGCGAAGCCAATAAATGCCCAATAGTTCTGAATCGGTGTAGCAACGCAGATGATCAAAAACGTCAGCAAAGAAACGATTTTTAAGTGCGGCGGAAGATCATGGAGGGGTGAGTGGCGGTGGATATAGAGGCGTTCGCCTACATCGTGACCGTGGTGGTGACCGTGGGCAGCTTCACCACTTTCGCGCATCAAGAATTAACTCTTCTTGCGCTTACCGAGATAGATGAAGAGTCCAGTTGCGACTACGCCTGTGGCTGCAACGCCAATAACTCCTGCAACTCCAACAGAGGCTCGTTCATTCTCAACGCCCGCTACGCCGTAGTCAGCGAGAGCGCTACCTGCTGTCGCAGGGTCTTTCGCAGTCTCAAGGAACCCGACTTCCTCTGCAACCTTCTCAAGTCCATCAGGATGTGATGAGGCATAGAAAGAGACAAAACCTGCGAGCACGAGTGAGACCAATAGCCCACCGATATAAAACTTCTTATTTGAAACTTTCTCCATTATCGAATCTCCAACTCGTGAGCATTGCCCTTATAGCCAAATACAAGATCTGATCGACTTGCAAGAACTGCGCTCACGGTCATAAAGGTGATAATCGCTTCACCGATTCCGATCAAGAGATGAGTGCTGATCATTGCGGTAAATACTGTTGAAGTTTCATATGTAGCAGTTGCGCCGACCGCATATTGCAGTACAAAACCTGCCGCTGCTGCTGGAACAGAGATAAAGCCTGCCGCACCTGCTGCGATTGCGACGGAAGACTTGTTCTTTGGTAACGCCTTACGAACAAGAAGGAAGATTCCGTAGCCAACCCAGACTCCGATAATCGACATATTGAAGAGGTTGAGACCAAGAGCTGTTAGTCCACCATCTGCAAAGAGAAATGCTTGAATGATTAAGACGACGGTGATCGCCAAAGTTGCCGCATAGGGGCCGACAAGAACAGCTGCGAGGGCGCCACCGAGGAGATGGCCAGAGGTTCCAGCAGCGACTGGGAAGTTGAGCATCTGAACGGCGAAGACGAAGACAGCTGTGAGGCCGGCTAGTGGAGCGCTCTTCTCGGTTAATTGAGCCTTAGCGCCACGGAGAGAGGCAGCGATAGCGATCACAGCGGCAGAGCCGACAGCGGCTGAGGTCTTGATATCGATAAATCCGTCTGGAATATGCACGGCCGCGCCTCCTGAGCCCTAGATGCAAATCATTTGCAAGTAGAAAGGGTAGAGGATTTGTAGGGGAGATGCCACTTGAGAGACCGGTCAACTTTAAGGAAATATCCACCCTCTCGAAGGCGTTAGGTCTAGAGTGCGGGGAATTAGAAGTTCTAAGGAAGGTGCCACATGAGTAGCGATGATCATGACAATGGCGACGAAATCCTGACCGAAGAGATGCTCTGGGATCGAATCCCCGAGGTCACCGGCCAAGAACGAGCAGATACCTACTACGAACTCAGCGCCCGCATCTTTGCGCGTGGCCAATATGACGAAGCTTTGGCGCTCGCTGAAACTGCGCGCGATATCTACTCAGAACTTGGAGCGGGTGCGCCGAGCGAAGGGTTGGCTCAGGCATATTCTGCAATCGGCTACAACCTCAATCAGTTGAAGCGGATGGAAGAGGCGGCAACTGCGATGTCGAAAGCTGTTGAGCTTCTCCGTGAGAACAAATCTCCAATCGCGCTAGAACTTGCCTGCACATTGGGCGAGTGGTGGTACTCATCGAAGAATTATGAAAAAGTAATTGAGATTATGTATGAGTGCGCGCAAGAGCACCTCGTTGATGGAAATAACATCAGCGCAGCAAACGATATGCATCTCATCGGATGCGCTCAGCGAGAACTCAAGAATTACAACGAGGCAATCATCTGCTTCCAGGAAGCTCGAGCAACCTTTAAGGCAGAGAAAGAAGTTCTCCATATTGCTCGCTGCGATCAGAAGATTGCATCATGTTTCAATGAGCTAGGTGAAGGCGAGAAAGCACTCGAAGCTGCGCAAAAGGCGATTGATGTCTTTGAAACTGCTCACGATCACCGCCGAGAAACCTTTGCACTCTATGAATATGGCCGCGCAGAAATTCTCTTAGGCAAGCTTGAAGATGGCTTATCTACCTTGGATAACGTCCTACAAATCACCGCTGATGAAGATGCAAAAGACTTTGAATTTATCATCGAGATTGAGTCAAAGATGGCAGTTGTGATGCGCGAGCTAGGTCGGATAGAAGAGGCTGATGAAGTTGAGAGACGACTCGCATCAGTCAAAGAGGCGCTCAACTAATTAGCTTCTTAGCTCTTTCTAGGAAGATGTTGCAGAGCCCAGTGATACATCGCAATCGCGCCAGCAGCGGATGCATTCATTGATCGAGTAGATCCATATTGTTCGATTGCATAGAGGACTTCACAGACTTCAATTCCTTCATCTGACATTCCCGCACCCTCTTGGCCGAAGAGCAAGACGCAGCTTTCTGGGAGAGCAGAGCCTTCTAGATGGCGTGATGAAGGAACATTGTCGATACCGATAATTGGCAGAGAGTTCTCTGAACACCACTTCGCAAAGTCCGCAATCGTTGGGTGATGAATCACGGTGAGGTAGCGATCTGTGACCATCGCACCGCGCTTATTCCAATCACGCTTACCGATGATATGGACCGCGCTGACATTAAAGGCATTTGCTGTGCGAACAACAGAGCCAATATTGAGGTCATGCTGCCAATTCTCAATCGCTATCTGTAATTTGTGTCGTTTGGTGTTGAGGTCAGCAACGATCGCTGCGACGCTCCAGTAGCGATAGTGGTCGAGGACATTACGCCGGTCGCCGTTGGCTAGAAGCTCGGGATCATATTGCTCTCCCGTTGGCCACGGTTGTGGATGGGGACCTACGCCCACTACCGGGAAGAATTCACCGGGTCCGATCTCTGCCGGTGTCTTTATTTCCATAAGCGCACTCTAAACTAGAGGACATGAAGACAGCATTTAATATCGCACTCGGTATTCACATCATCAGCATCCTTGGAATCCTCGGATTGCTCCTATCGCAGGTTCAGAAGAGCCCACGCAAGTTAAACCCAGGCGTCATTCACGCCTCACTCTCAGCCCTCGTTGCTGGCATCGTGATGGTTGGATTTTGGAGCCAAGCAAATCCTGATGAAGAGCTCAATCACGGAAAGATCGGCGTGAAGACCCTTGTTCTCACAGCAATCCTCTTCTTGGGCTATGCAAATGTGAAGAAGAGTTACTTGAAGACCTGGGTCTGGGGATCGATGCTCGGCCTGACAGTCCTTAACATCATTATCGCCGTCGGCATTTAACTCACCATGTTACGAAAGAGAATCTCAACTGGAGTCTGCCTTCTTGCAGCTCTAGTGGTGCTGCCGCAGAATCCAGCAACGGCAGCTGACACTCTTCTCGTATCAAAGGTCTTCTCACAACTTGCGACAACTCCAACTCTCGCCGATCCATCTGTCATAGTGCTCGATGAGAAGAGCGGTGAGGTTGTATTTGAATCCAATGCGAACTCTCCTCGAAAGCCGGCATCTGTCATCAAGTTGGTCTCAGCAGCTGCGGCATATACATATCTCGCGCCATCAGATAGCTACACAACTTCACTCTGGGCTGGTGTTGATAGTAAATCTGTCGTCATCCAAGGCTCACTTGATCCTTGGATTAGTTATGACCATAAAGTTGCAGAGAAGATGTCACGTACCTCGCTAGGGCGTTTTGAATATAACGCGCTCAGTAAGATCAAAGAGTTGAATTCTGGATCGACTAAAGAGACCGTCATTTATTACAGCAATCTCTATGCGCAAGATGTCACCCATATTCAGAAATTTCTCAAAGATCGAAAGCTGGCGACCACCCTTAAACGAGTAACTCATAAGCAGGCAATTGCATTATCAAGTGAATACATCCTGGGCTCTACATCACCGACTTTAGAGAAGATTGTCGATTGGACCTTGATTTGGAGCGATAACCTCCTAGCTGAGCGCATCGCACGCCTTGCTTCGGCGGCCGCGGGGAACTCATTTGATGACGCTGGTGTTGCAACCACCTTTACGACCTTACTT
>JAURJS010000089.1 GCA_030832135.1 Candidatus Planktophila sp. | reverse complement strand
TCTTCGGTGCATTTGCAACGCCATTTATCTATAAGAACTGGCTCGGCGAAGCTTAATCTCAATGATCTTCTCCATCTTTATCCTCAACACTTTTCTCCTTGCTCTTTCACTCATTAATTTTCTTACCATCCGTAAACCGGAGGCCGCGCAAGAGATAGAAGACCGCCTTGTTGTTCTTCTGCCGATGCGTAATGAATCAGCGAATGCTGCGCGAGTGATTACTGAATTGGCTCACCAAGAACACCTTTCACAGTTCACAGTTCTCCTCATCGACGACAATTCAGAAGATGACACACTTGCTATTGCACAATCTCTTCAATCTGAGCGCGTAAAGGTGATTCAGGCACCTGCTCCTGCCGCCGGTTGGATCGGTAAGGTAAATGCGCTGCAAGCAGGATTGGATTCGGACTTTGCGAAAGACGCCGACTTCATCATCTCAGTCGATGCTGATGTTTCATTCGATTCCAACTCGATTGCTCGAGCTGTAGCAACAATTAAGCGCCACAACCTTGATTTCCTCTCACCCTATCCGCGCCAAATAGCGCGAACTTGGTCAGAGCGATTAATTCAGCCGCTTCTTCAATGGTCCTGGATGAGCACGCTCATCCTTCGCGGCGCCGAGAAGTTTCCAATGAAATCGACAGTTGTCTGCAATGGACAATTTCTTCTCATGCGGGCAGAGGCTCTGAGTTCTATCGGTGGCTTCAAGGTTGTTGCTACCCATGTTCTCGATGATATCGAGCTCGGTCGCGCCTTTGTGGGTGGCGGTTTCAAAGGTGCCGTCATCGATGGTTCATCTATCGCAACTACACGGATGTATTCATCGCTTAGTGAACTACGCGCAGGGTATGGCAAGTCGCTCAATCGCGCATTTGGCTCACTTCTCGGTTCAATCGTTGCTGCAATCTTCATGGTTGCAACTGGCTTAATTCCCTTCTTCTATTCATTAGATGGTGACCTGCTAGCTATTGGCGCACTGTTTGCAATCATTGCAACGCGCGTGATCAGCGCAATCTCTTCAGCCTCTCGCATACGTGACTCATTTCTCCACCCGGCATCGGTACTCCTCTTTATCTATCTGCTTTACTTCTCATGGGGCAATCGCGGAAAGACTCAATGGAAGGGGCGCACCGTATGACTGGACAGGTTGGCAAGGTCAAAGAGCCCAAGAAGATTGTTGTGATTGGTGCTGGTATTGGTGGCATGTGTGCTGCAGCGCGGTTGGCTCGTGCAGGGCATAACGTCTCAATCTATGAAGCATCAGATCGTCCAGGCGGTAAGTGCCGCACTGAATGGATCGGGCGCTATGCCTTTGATACCGGACCTTCTCTCTTAACTATTCCTGCCGTCTACCGTGATTTCTTCCAGCGCACAGGTCAACATATGGGCCAGGTGTTAGAGCTCGAAGAGGTCAATCCATCATTTGATTACCGATTCCATGATGGAAAATCGGTTCAATTTACAAATCTTTCTCGAAAGAAGACACTTGAGGCAATCACACAATCTTTCGGTGAAGAGGCTTCAACTCAATGGGATGAGGTCCTCAATCGAGCAGAACGAATGTGGGATGTTTCGCGAGAGCCTTTCGTCGAATCTGAGCTTCGCAGCCCTCTCTCTCTTCTCAAGCGGCGCAATATTTTGCGTGATCTTCGCATCATCGCTCCTCGTGCAACGTTACGAGATTTCGGTCTCTCCAATCCCTATCTTGCCAAGATTATGGATCGTTATGCAACCTATAGCGGCTCAGACCCTCGTCGAGCACCTGCAGTTCTCTCAACGATTGCATTTATTGAAGAGGCCTTCGGTGCCTGGCATATCAAAGGCGGCATTGGAACGCTCTCCGACCATATCGCAGCGCGTTGCACCAAGGTCGGCGTTGAGATCCACCTAAACTCACCTGTTGCATCCATTAACCTCAAGCGAGGCAAGGCCACAGGCATCACCTTGGGCGATGGTCAAATTATTGAAGCAGATATCGTCATTTCAAATGCAGATGCAGGCTTTACCTATAACTCTCTCATCACTGCAAACACTTTGAAGGTGAAGAAGATCCGAAAGGCTCAATCTAAGTTGGAGCCTTCGCTGGCTGGCTTCTCACTGCTTCTTGGACTTCGCCCGAGCAAATCCCCCAAGCTTTCTCACCACACAATCCTCTTTCCTGATGATTACGATGCTGAGTTCGAATCAATCTTCACGACAAAGACACCAGTAGAGAAGCCCACCATCTATATCTGCTCACCGAACGATTCAGCTATGGTCAAGAGTGAGGGCCATGAAGCGCTCTTCGTTCTCGTCAATGCTCCTCGACATAGTGACGATGCCTCCGATGGATTTAATTGGGGTGATTCTGATTTTGCACAGCGGTATGCCAACACAATCATCGATCAGATTGAGGCAGCAGGCATTCCTATCCGGGAGCGCCTGGATCTCCTTGAGATACGCACACCACTAGATCTGCAGAATGCTGTAAATGCGCCCGGCGGTTCCATCTATGGAACTTCTAGCAATGGACCGCGTGCTGCTTTCTTGCGAGCAAAGAACCGTTCACCAATTAAGAATCTCTATCTTGTTGGTGGCTCTGCCCATCCAGGAGGTGGCTTGCCACTTGTTGGTTTAAGTGCAGAGATTGTTGCCAACGCAATTTTGTCTACTTCAAAATAGAGCGGGCCATCCGCATCACAATCAATACGCTGATTGCTTGCAGAGCTGTAAAGCCAATCGCAATCTCTGTGGCAAAGTCATATCCCAACCAGAAAGAGATAGTTACAGCGATTACAAAGATTGCGCGCACAGGTCGCTCAGTCGGTGTGACAACGCCAATTTCTGAATAACCAAGGGATGCAAGGCGTGCTCGTGCATACTCCTGAGTTGCACCTAGTACCCAGATGGCAATCGCCCATCGCACCGGAACACCAACAAATGTGGCTCCCATGAGCCAGAGCGCCTCTGTGATGCGATCTGCGATGGAGTCATAGAGCTCACCGAATTTGCTCGCTCGATCACCATATATTGCGAGCGAACCATCTACCCCGTCGCAAATAAGCGAGAAGATCACGAGGGCAATCAGTTGTGATGTGTAAGAGGTGAAGTAAATCAATATAGATGCAAGCAATCCGAGAGTTGTGACGAAATTTGGTGTGATGCGTAGAAAGTTAAGAACTCTTGCGATGACGAAGGAAATTGTCAGCCAGCCCTTGATGACACCTTGAACTTCAACTCCCCCGTGTAGCTCACTCCACCGTCTTCTAAATTCGTGGCGATTCACTTACTAGTTCCTTTGATACCTTCGAAGATTTCACGGGTAGCAGTTGATGTGTTCATCGTATAGAAATGAATTCCTGGCGCTCCGGCATCGAGCAATTTCTGAGAGAGTTCCGTCGCAATTTCAACACCTAGTTTGCGCACATCCTCAGGGTTCTCTTCCACCGCTGCAAATGCCTCCGTGATGTGATGCGGAATAGGAACGCCGCTGAGCTCTGACATGCGGTTGAGTTGCTTCACATTAGTCACCGGTAATACACCAGGAATAATCGGAAGAGTCGATCCCTTCGCAGCTAGCTTCTCGACTAGCTGCTCCCACTTATCTGCATCAAAGAAAAACTGAGTGGTTGCAAAGGTTGCTCCACGTCGTTCCTTCTCAAGGAGCACTTCAATATCAGTATCTAGATCTCCACCTGAGGCGGGATGTCCATCTGGAAATGCTGCAACACCGATAGTGAAGCCACCAATTTCTGCTGCAAGGCTTACCAGTTGATCTGCATGATCGAAGCCGCCAGGTGTGGTCTCCCACGGAGCGCGTGGTCCGCCTACTGGATCTCCTCGAAGAGCGAGGATGTTATCGATCCCCGCCTCGCGATATTTTCCAAGGATCTCAATTAGTTCATCTCGAGTGGAGCCGACACAGGTCAGGTGGGCAACGGTAGGAATTGTTGTGTGTGCTGAAATCTCTGATGCGATGCGGATGGTGCGGTCTCGAGTGGAGCCACCTGCTCCATAGGTAACAGAGATGAAATCAGGGGCGATGGACTCAAGGCCTTCAATTGCTGACCAGAGACGTGCCTCACCTTCAGCATCCTTAGGTGGGAAGAACTCAAAGGAGAAGGTCGGCAGACCACTTTGCCATCGGTTCGCCATGCGCATCTCCATGGTGTCAGGGTACCGTTGCCGCGTGGCAACCGAGGTCAAGCAAGCAATCGAGACTGTCCGTGCAGAGATCAGAAGCGAATTAGCCGACTATCTTGCCGGCCAGCGCACCTACCTGACCTCAATCGCCTCTGAACTCGTACCGGTCTGCGATGCCCTCGATGAATTTCTCCTCGATGGCGGCAAGCGATTGCGTCCACTCTTTGCATACTCTGGCTTGATTGCATCTGGCGCTACACCTACTCGTGAAATCATTCGCGCGATCTCAAGTCTTGAACTTCTACAGGCATGCGCCCTTATCCATGATGACCTGATGGATCGCTCGGATACCCGTCGCGGCAAGCCAGCAATTCACCGCCACTTTGAAAATCTCCACCAATCGAGTGCGATGAATGGACTTGCAACTCAATTTGGTGAGGCAGCAGCGGTACTCCTTGGAGATCTCGCACTCGTCTGGTCCGATCAGATGCTCAACACATCTGGCATTCCAACTCAATCTCTCCTTGCAGCTCACCTGATTCACGATGAGATGCGAGTAGAACTCATGGCAGGTCAATACCTCGATGTGCGGGAAGCAGGCGAGAAGACATATAGCGCAGAGCGTTCTCTTCGCATCGCTCGCTACAAGTCAGGTAAATACACAATCGAGCGACCACTTCATATCGGCGCAGTAATTGGCGCACCGACAAACCACAGCGCACTCCTTGATGCGCTATCGCGTTATGGACTTCCACTTGGCGAAGCCTTCCAACTCCGTGATGACATGCTTGGAATCTTTGGCGATCCCGCGGTGACCGGTAAACCTGCCGGTGATGATCTTCGCGAAGGAAAGCGCACCGTCCTCATCGCCATGACCCTTGAATCACTTGATCAGAGCGGTCGAGATGAGCTTCTTGCTCACTTGGGCCAACCAGAAATCTCTCCAGCAAAAATTGAGGAGCTCCGCGCTCTGATTACTTCATCTGGAGCTGTTGAAAAGGTTGAGAGCCTCATTGAGAAACTCACCAATGAATCACTTGCAGCAATTGAAGATCCAGCAATCCATCCATCATCGAGAGAACTTCTCACTTACATCGCGCTGAGCGCGGTAAAACGGAGCGCCTAATGGTTGCACGCATCAAAGGTCCATCACAGAAGGTTGTTGTAGTCGGAGCGGGACTTGCTGGCTTGAGTGCTGCCCTTCGCCTTGCTGGCGCAGGTCGCGAGGTCACTGTCATTGAACGTGAATTAGTACCTGGTGGTCGTAATGGACTCCTCAATAAAGATGGCTATGCCTTCGATACTGGTCCAACTGTTCTCACTATGCCTTCGTTGATCCAAGATGCTTTCTCAGCAGTTGGTGAAGATATGAAGGATTGGCTAGAACTCATGCCAGTCTCTCCTCTCTATCGCGCCTTCTATGCCGATGGTTCACAGATCGATGTCCATGCAGACACTGCGGCGATGGAGCAAGAAATTCGCGAAAAGGTCTCTGCAACAGAGGCTGCCGGATACCGTGACTACGTTGATTTCGTCACCAAGCTCTATAAGTATGAGATGAACGATTTCATCGATCGCAATATTGATTCACCGCTTAACCTATTAACACCAAACCTTGCACGCCTGATTGCCCTCGGTGGATTTAGACACCTTCAGCCAAAGGTTAATCAATTCCTTAAAGATCCTCGCCTACAAAAGGTTTACTCATTCCAGGCGATGTATGCAGGCGTGAGCCCACAGCAAGCGCTAGCAATTTATGCAGTGATTGCCTATATGGACTCCGTGAACGGCGTCTTCTTCCCTAAGGGTGGAATGCACGCGGTTCCTCGCGCACTCGCAGCTGCGGCAGCTAAGCATGGCGTGAAGTTTGTTTATGGCTCATCGGTTACATCACTTGAGAAGCAAGGCTCTCGCGTCACCGCTGCAATCACCGATAAGGGTGAGCGCTATGAGTGCGATGCAATTGTGATGAACCCAGATCTTCCAGTCGTCTGGAAGGATCTCCTCGGAAAAGAGCCGCTCAGCATTAAGCGTCTGAAGTACTCGCCATCATGCGTGACTCTTCTCGTTGGATCATCAAAGCACTATGACCACATCGCTCATCACAATATCCACTTCGGTGAATCATGGGATGGCGTCTTTGATGAGCTGATCAAGAAGAAAGTCTTGATGACAGATCCATCGGTTCTGGTGACAGTTCCGTCTCATGACGATAAATCTCTAGCACCAGCTGGTAAAGAGTCTTATTACGTACTCTTCCCAACACCTAACCTTGACGCAGATATCGATTGGACGAAGGAGAAGTCTCGCTATCGTGATGAGATGATCCGTGTCCTTGAAGCTCGCGGTTATGACGGCTTCGGAGATGCAATTGAGGTTGAACATATGACCACTCCCCTTGATTGGCAGGCACAAGGCATGGAGCGCGGTGCACCATTTGCTAGCGCGCATACCTTCTTCCAAACTGGTCCATTCCGCCCTCGCAATATTGCAGCAGGTTTCGACAATGTTGTCTTTGCAGGTAGTGGAACACAACCAGGTGTTGGCGTTCCTATGGTTTTGATTTCAGGACGTCTTGCTGCAGAGCGCATTGTGGGACCTGTTAAGTAATGTCTGATCTGCTCACGCAATCCTATGAAGAGTGCAAGCGCCTTAACGCACTTCATGGAAAGACTTACTACTTAGCCACCCTCCTACTTCCAGCGGCTAAGCGTCCACCGGTCCATGCTCTCTATGGATTTGCTCGCTATGCAGATGAGATTGTTGATGATCTCGCTTCAACGCTAACGCCGGAAGAGAAAGCTGTTGCTCTTCGAACTTGGGGAGATTCAGTACTTGCCGACCTGAGAGCTGGCGAGAGTAACGACCTCATCGGTCGCGCTTTGGTCGACACAGTAAAGAAGTATTCGATTCCCTTTGAGTACTTTGATGCATTTATGGTCTCGATGGAGATGGACCTGACCGTCACTCGCTATAAGACATATGAAGATTTGATGACCTACGTCTACGGCTCAGCTGTTGTGATTGGCTTAGAGATGCTTCCCATCCTTGGTTATAGCGATCCACGCGCAATCGAGTCCGCCACCGCTCTTGGCACAGCATTTCAATTAGCGAACTTCATCCGAGACATCGGCGAAGATATCGATCGCGGTCGTATCTATATTCCGCTCGATGATTTAGCTCGATTTGGCGTATCGGAAGAGATGTTGCTGAAGCGCCAGTTAACTCCAGAAATCATTGAGGCGATTAAGTATCAGATTGCTCGTGTGCGAGATCTTCAAGATAAGGCAGAGGCTGGAATTCAGTATCTCGATCCCATCTCTCGCCCATGTATTCGCGCAGCGAGTGAGCTCTATTGTGGAATTGTTGATGAGATTGAAGCCAATGGCTATGACATCTTCAATAAGCGGGCGACTACGTCGACCTGGCGCAGAGCGCGTGTTGCCGGAATAGCATTTATTCAGACTCTTTTTCTCCGCATGCGCTAGAGTTTTCACCACGGGAGCCAGGGTGGCTGAGAGGAACTCATATCTGAGTTCGACCGTTTGACCAGTTCGGTAATGCGAACTGAGAATGTTTGAG
>JAURJS010000088.1 GCA_030832135.1 Candidatus Planktophila sp. | reverse complement strand
CAATATTCTTTATTCCAGCTGCGATCTATCTCTTATTCGTGGCGGTGGCATCTATATCTATTGCACGTTCAATCGCCCAGTACATCTATCTATTGACGGTAATTCCAACGATGCACTTCGCGTGGGGAGCGGGATTTATTACATCTCCACGCAATCTCATACCGGCTGATTCGAGTGAGTAACCAATAAGCAGAGGGTGACTGGGGTAATCTTCCCCATATGAGCCAGCCAGTAATCGTCTATGAGCCATTTAAGGCTGGCCTACCTCCCATGCGTGCATACCTGCGCTCACTCTGGCATCGTCGAGCATTTATCTCCGAGTTTGCTCGCTCCGAGCTACGCGAGCAGAACTTCGGCTCTGTCTTTGGTCAACTATGGCTCGTCCTCAACCCACTCCTTCTCTCAGCTGTCTACTTCCTCCTGATCTATGTCATTGGTGGAACAAGCGATGAGATTCGCTTCGGCCATCTGACTGCAACTCTCTTCCTTTTCTATCTCATTGCAAATAGTTTGACTGGGGGAGTCAAGGCCATTACTTCGGGCCAGCGATTGATTCTCAATACATCTTTCCCACGTGTAATGCTTCCGGTCTCAGCCGTTGTCGTTGCTATCTTTAAATTCTTGCCAACTTTTGTAGTGGCGATTGCAATTCACATAATTCTCGGCCTTCCGTATTCGTGGCAGATGCTCTGGGCTTTTCCTGTGCTCTTGATTTCAATTGTGATGGCCCTTGGAATGGCAATCATGATTTCCTGCATCAATGTCTACTTCCGTGATATCTCCAGCATGCTTCCTTACCTCACACGAAGTCTGCTCTATTTATCGCCGATTCTTTATGAGGCATCAACAATCTCTGCAAGCATTAAACAATTTCAAATAGTCAATCCCATCTTCTATCTTCTCGATTCCTGGTCGCGTGTAATTGTTCATGCTGAAGCGCCAACAATGTATGGGTTGATTCACTCCTCAATATTTGCCCTCTCTATCTTTATCGTGGGCACATACTTCTTCCTATCGAGGGAGCGTGATTTCGCTGTCCGACTTTAACCATCAGCACACGCAAGGCTCACTCGCCGTCTCAGTTCAAAATCTTGGACTGACATACACAACATCGATTGATAAGAAGCCAACGCTCAAATCACGGATCAAGTCACTTGGTCGCGGTAAGAAGCACACTCGAATTGTGCAGGCGCTTAATGGCGTATCACTCGACGTTCATTATGGAACGGTGCTTGGAATTATCGGCTCCAACGGCGCCGGAAAGTCCTCTCTCATGCGCGTTATTTCAGGAATTGTTCCTCCCACTCAAGGTCGCATTGAGGTCCATGGCAGCGTCAGCACCTTGCTCGCCTTAGGAGTGGGTTTCAACCAAGCGATGACAGGGCGTGAAAATGTCTATCTGGGCGGCCTCGCAGCAGGTATGTCTCGCGCTGAAATTGATGCAAATTTCCAAGCGATTGCAGATTTCTCCGAGCTTGGTGAAGCAATTGATGCACCAATGCGTACATATTCCTCAGGAATGTTTGCTCGCCTCGCATTTTCAGTTGCAGCGGTTGTAGAGCCTGATATTTTGATTGTTGATGAAGCGCTCAGCACCGGCGATGCACACTTTAAAGCTAAATCACTCAATCGCATGAAGGAGCTCCGCACAGCAGATCGTGCTCTTATTTTGGTAAGTCACGCCCTAGCTACTATCGAAGATCTCTGTAATGAAGTGATCTGGCTGGATAAGGGCAAATTAATGGCTCGCGGAAATCCGACAGAAGTTATCGCTGCATATCGCGAATTTATGAATGTCAGAAAGAGCGCATCATCAGATGAGGATGTTTAAGCGATTCATCTCGCCGGCAATCTTTATCCTTTCATTTCAATTCTTCCTTCCAGCGCAGGCAGTTGACTTTCCAGCAACATTTAACTTCTCTGGCGCTGGATATGGCCATGGTGTGGGAATGAGCCAGATTGGCGCAAAGGCAAGGGCTGATGCCGGCGAGAGCGCTACAGCGATTCTGAAATATTACTTCAAAGATGTCGAAGTACTTCCAGTAGTTGATACTGCGACTATCCGCGTCAATATCGGTCACGCCCTGAAATCTGTCTCCTTTGCAACAACATCTGCCGGAACATCATTACAGCTCTCCAGCGGAGATCAAGTAGTTGCAACGATTGCCAATAAGAAGAAGCTCACACTCAACATCTCCTCTGATGGCAAATCAATTCAGGGCTTTAACACCTCGCTCCTTACCTTGCGCTGGAGTGGAGGATCGACTCCAGTAGTTTCTGTGACAAAGTCAGGTCTTACCGAACGTTTTCGCTATGGCTTTATCCAAATCAAGGTTGTCAAAGGCGCGCTTGAAGTAACAAACTCACTCTCACTTCACGATGAGTACCTCTTGGGAATTAGCGAAGTCTCTTCCTCATGGCCTGCTGCGATGTTGGAGGCTCAGACAATCGCATCACGCAGCTATGCACTTTCAAAGATGGGGAGCATCAAAGCATCCTGTGATTGTCACCTCTATTCACATATCGCAGATCAAAACTTCGTCGGCTTTGCTAAAGAGGCGGAAGGTAAATGGGGGAAGATTTGGCGCGAGGCCGTCCTTCGCACCGTTGTTGACTCATCAACGGGGATAGCAATTCTCTATCGCGGCAAACCAATTCAGGCATATTTCTTCTCCTCATCGGGAGGCGCGACGCAGACAACGGCCGATGCCTGGGGAGGATTTACCGGTTACACACAATCGGTCCCTGATTCAGCGAGTGTGGATATACAACTCAATCCACGATTTGCAGCATGGAGCGCATCCACCTCACAGCAATTGGTTGCGGCAGCTTTTGGTCTACGAAACATTGTAAGTATTGAAGTGGTTTCGAGAAATTCCGCGGGAGCTGTGACCTGGATTAAGGGAACTTCGACTGAAGGGGTCTCACAAATAATTCGCGGAGATACCTTTAGAAGTCGCGCGAAGTTACCTTCGCCATGGTTTACGCCGATAAATTAATTGGCGTGAAGAACTGAGTTAAGTCCACCCCATGTGCCAGTGCGCATTACAGCTTCAAGTCCACCAGTCAGTGAGTTACGACGGAAGAGAAGATCACTCGCACCTGAAAGCGTTCCTGCCTTAACAACCTCACCATCTGGAAGCGTGATCTTTGCAGCTGCAGTTATATAAGTTCCGGCCTCAATGACGCAGTTATTTCCTAGCGATATTCCAAGGCCGGAGTTGGCGCCCAAGAGGCACTTCTCACCGATTGAAATTACTTCTTTGCCACCACCGCTGAGGGTTCCCATGATTGATGCACCACCACCAACATCAGAGCCATCGCCAACGACTACTCCGGCAGAGATACGTCCTTCGACCATAGAAGCACCCAATGTTCCAGCATTAAAGTTAACGAAACCTTCATGCATGACTGTTGTGCCTGAGGCAAGGTGTGCTCCGAGTCGGACGCGATCTGCATCAGCGATGCGAACTCCGGATGGAATTACATAATCGACCATGCGGGGGAACTTATCGACGCTATAGACAGTCACTGATCCATACTTTGCCTTTAAACGTGCGCGCGTTAATTCAAATCCTTCATTCGCACATGGACCCACTGAAGTCCAGACCACATTTGCAAGTAAACCGAAGATCCCATCGAGAGATTGGCCATGAGGCTTGACTAGACGGTGTGAGAGCAAGTGCAGACGTAGATAAGCATCTTTTGCATCCGTTGGTGGAGCGGTGAGGTCAATCTCGATAGATACAACTTCACGTGTTACTCCACGATCGGCATCTGGTGTCGCCAAAGCAATGAGTGAAGCGTCGGGGCTTCCAGTAAGGGCGCCAAGAGCTGGAGCAGGAAACCAGACATCGAGAACTGTTGAATCTGCAAGCGTTGCAATACCGTGACCGTGAGCCAATGAAGTATTCGTGTTGGATGACATGGGATGAAGGATAGTGCTTTGAGCCCTATCCTTCTGTATATGCGAATCGCCGTTTATTGCTCATCATCACCCACGATTGATCCGAAATTTATCGACCTCTCCTTTGAACTTGGCGCCGCAATCGCGCAATCGGGGGCAGATCTCGTCTCCGGCGGTGGCCACATCTCATCGATGGGCGCAATCTCGCGTGGTGCGCGCAGCAAGGGCGGAAAGACGATTGGCATCATCCCGCAGAAATTAGTTGATATTGAATTTGCCGATCACGATAGCGATGAATTAGTAATCGTCGACACGATGCGCACGCGCAAAGCAAAGATTGAGGAGTTGGCTGATGCATTTATTGCACTTCCTGGCGGCCTTGGAACTCTTGAAGAGTTGAT
>JAURJS010000087.1 GCA_030832135.1 Candidatus Planktophila sp. | reverse complement strand
GATTGCTGAGAACCATTCACTTGGCATTTCTCCCGCCACCATTCGTAATGAGATGGCAGTACTTGAAGAAGAAGGTTTAATCACCCAGCCTCACACAAGCGCAGGTCGTATTCCAACAGATCGTGGTTATCGAATCTTCGTTGACAAGTTGGCAACGGTTAAGCCGCTCTCCAGTGCCGAACGTCGCGCGATCGAGACCTTCCTCGATGGTTCCTATGACCTTGATGAGATGCTCAAGCGCAGTGCGAAGTTGCTCTCAGATATTACAAAGCAAGTTGCAGTGGTGAAATATCCGATCATCGGTGATTCGCAAGGGCGAGAGAAGATGGCGATCTCAGGAACCGCACACCTTGCTCGCTCTGGAGATGGCACCGACCTCTCATCGATCCTTGAAGCTTTGGAGGAGCAGGTAGTTCTCTTACGCCTGCTCGATGATGCCAACCCAACGGTTAATGTGACAATCGGTAGTGAGCAGAAAGATGCTCATCTGCAGACAACCTCACTCGTAACGGTGGGTTATGGCTTTGAAAATAGCCAGGGCGGTGCTCTCGGAGTTCTCGGCCCAACTCGAATGGATTACGCTGGCTCCATGTCCGCTGTCTCTGCAGTGGCTCGCTATATCGGACGATTTATTACGGAGAGTGCTTAGTAGCTATGTCTGACCTTTATCAGCTCCTCAACGTCGAACGCGGCGCAACTCAAGATGAGATTAAGAAGGCATATCGCAAGATTGCTCGTGAGCTTCACCCTGATGTCAATCCAGATCCTGAGGTTCAGAATAAATTTAAAGAAGTAACCGCTGCCTACGACGTCTTAAGTGATCCGCAGAAGCGACAGAACTATGACATGGGCGGTCGTGGCGGTTTTAACGACTTCGGTGGTGGCTTTGGTGGCGGTGGATTTAGCGACATCATGGATGCATTCTTTGGTGGCGGTGGAAACCGTGGACCTCGTCCACGAATGCGCCAGGGACAAGATGCGCTCATTCGGATTGAGGTAGATCTCCACGAAGCATGCTTTGGAACAGAGCGCGATATCACTATCGAGAGCGCAATTGTCTGTGAAGTCTGCACCGGACAAGGCACTGCAAATAACTCGCACCCAGAGACCTGCAAAGTTTGCGGTGGTCGTGGTGAAATGCAATATGTTCAGAAATCATTCTTAGGTCAGGTAATGACATCACGACCATGTAGCAGCTGCTCTGGTTATGGATCAGTCATTACAGATCCTTGTCGTGAATGTGCTGGTGATGGTCGTGTGCGCGCAAAGCAGAACATCAACATCAAGGTCCCAGCAGGTGTTGAGACCGGTAACAGAATTCAGATGTCAGGGCGTGGAGAAGTCGGAGCTGGCGGGGGACCTGCAGGCGATCTCTATGTTGAAATTGTTGAGAAGGATCATGATTTCCTCCTACGTGATGGCGAGAATCTCCATGTAGCTATCTCAATCCCATTTGCCGCGGCAACTCTCGGTACAACCGTGAAGGTGGAGGCCCTCGATGGTCCGCTCGATCTTCAGATTAAGGCTGGAACTCAGAGCGGAACAACCGTTTCAATCAAGGGCAAGGGAATGACTCGCCTTCGCTCGACTCATCGCGGTGACCTCATTGTTCATGTCGATATTGAGACTCCACATAAACTCAGTCGCGAGCAAGAGAAGTTGCTCAAGGAATTTGCTAAAGCACGTGGTGAGAAGGATGGCGATGTCACGCTCAAGCGTCACCAGGATGGGCTCTTCGCTAAGTTCAGAGATGCATTCCATCGCTGATGTTGACCTTATTCTTCGTTGAAGATCTCCCTACTGCGGTGGGAAGTCGTTATGAATTCGATAGCGATGATGCGCACCATGCAATCAAGGTATTACGTATTGCCGCAGGTGAAATCTTTAACTTAAGTGATGGCAAGGGCGCTTGGTCTAAAGTGAGCGTCGATAATGTCAATAAGAAGTCGATGACAGTTCGCGTTCTCGCCACAGGTTTTGAAGAGGCGCTATCGCAGCAATTTACAATCATTCAGGCTATTCCTAAGGGCGATCGCATCAAAGAGTCGATTGAGTTATCAACTGAGGGCGGCGCAGATCGCATCGTGATGTGGAAGGCTGCAAGAAGTATCGGTCGCGCCGATGAGAAGATTGGGAAGTTGCAGCAGACAGCTCGCGAAGCATCAAAGCAATCTCGACGCTTTCGCATCCCTGAAGTCAGCGGCGTTGCAACCACTGAAGGAGTTGTCGATGAGATTGCAAAGGCAGATCTTGCACTCGTCTTCCATGAATCTGCGCTCCAGAGAATCTCACAGGTAGTTACACCTTCAGCGCTGCCTGCCAGCGCCAAGGTTGCAATCATCGTCGGGCCTGAAGGTGGGCTGACGGATGAGGAAGTTGAGAGCTTTGCAGCCGCTGGCGCCAAGGTTGTTCTGATGGGAAGGCCGATTCTGCGCTCAGCTCATGCCGGATTGGCAGCCCTTGCTGCGGTCAACACGGCCCTTTCTGTGTGGTGAAAACCCCTCACACCCGATAGATTTTCACTCATATGGAGCGCCTCTTGGTCACTATTCCACCTGCCATTCCGATGGTTGCTCTCCTTGGCGCGGGCGATACCAATATCTTGGCAATCGAAGCCGCCTTTCCTTCAGTCAACATCACCGTCCGTGGAAATGAGATCACTCTTCGCGGACCTCACATCGATTGCATGGCGCTCGAGAAGCTATTTGGCGAGATGCTCGTTGTCATTCGCTCTGGTCAGTCACTCGATGTAACCGCTGTTCTTCGCAGCATCGCGATGATTGAGGCAACACCTGCCAAGAGCCCAGGTGAAGTTCTCTCACTCAACATTGTCAGCAATCGCGGTAAGACGATTCGTCCAAAGACAGCTAATCAGAAGAGCTATGTCGATGCGATTGAAGAGAACACCATCACCTTTGGAATCGGTCCAGCTGGAACTGGTAAGACATATCTTGCAATGGCAAAGGCGGTTGCTGCCCTTCAAGCTAAGCAGGTCAACCGCATCATCTTGTCTCGTCCCGCAGTAGAGGCAGGGGAGAAGCTTGGATTCTTGCCTGGCACGCTCAATGAGAAGATTGACCCATATCTTCGCCCGCTCTTTGATGCCCTCCACGACATGATTGATGCAGATTCAATTCCTCGCTTAATTCAATCAGGAATTATTGAAGTTGCTCCACTTGCCTTTATGCGCGGTCGCACACTCAACGATGCATTTATCATCCTTGATGAAGCGCAGAACACAACTCCTGAGCAGATGAAGATGTTCCTAACTCGCCTCGGCTTTGGTTCAAAGATGGTGATTACCGGTGATATCACTCAGAACGATCTTCCTAACGGTCAACGCAGCGGTCTTGCAATCATCCGCTCAATTCTTGAAGGCGTTGCAGATATCTCATTTATGGAGCTCACCGCAGACGATGTTGTTCGCCACCGTTTGATTGGCGATATCGTCAAGGCATATGACGCATACGATGCTACAAAGCATGCGCCAGTGAGTATCACTAAGAAGCTATGACTGTAGAAGTTACGAATCGCTCAGGTGTTGCCGCCCCTGAGCGTGAGATTGAATCTCTCCTCACCTTTGGTATTGCTTATATGGAGCTCCACCCGGAGTGCGAAATTTCTGTCACCTTTGTCGATGATCAAGAGATGGAAGAGCTCCACATTAAGTGGATGGATGAATCGGGAACGACAGACGTTCTCTCATTTCCGATGGATATGCCAGAAGGAAAGAACGACCCAGTAATGCTCGGCGATATTGTGATTGACCCACTAGTTGCAGCCCAGCAGGCAACCACCGCCGGCCACAGCACAGATCATGAAATATTTATCTTGGCGGCACATGGCTTGCTCCATATCTTGGGCTATGACCATGCTGATAGAGATGAAGAGAAGGTCATGTTCGATCTTCAAGAGACCATCGTCAAAAAGTGGGAAACAAAGAATGGGACACCCCTGTAGTGAATGCAATTCTTAAGAAGCTCTCTTCATCGCTCGTCTTTCTCTACGATCTAGGCCTCAAGCGCGGCTTTATCGAGGTTGATTCAAAGCACCTTGGTGATAATGATTTCGAACTCGGTGACACCTTGGTCCGCGAACTTATGGTTCCTCGCACGGAGATGGTCTGGGTCGAACGCAATAAGACCTTGCGCCAGGGGTTATCGCTCGCTCTTCGATCAGGATATTCACGAATTCCGGTATCAGGCGAAGACCTCGATGACATTATCGGTATTGCATATGTGAAGGATTTAGCTAAGCGCGCATTAGATCACCGTGAGGCAGAGACGGCCGAGAAGGTCGAGCAACATATGCGCCCACCAGTATTTGTGCCTGAGAATAAAGAGGCTGCAGATCTCTTGCGCGATATGCAGCGCAATCAGATTCACCTCGCCATCGTTGTGGATGAATATGGTGGAACAGCGGGCATCATCACCATTGAAGATATTATCGAAGAGATTGTCGGTGAGATTGCCGATGAATATGACGATGGCGTTGAGAGCTTCGCTTGGCTATCGGAGAATAAAGCACGCGCTAAGGCTTCACTTCATATTGAAGATTTGGCTGAAGAGCTCAAGATCAAGATTAACGAGGAAGATTACGATGGTATCGATACTGTAGGTGGCCTGATGGCTCAGATCCTCGGCCGCGTTCCTATCGCTGGCAGTACTGTGACAGTTGAAGGCTGGTCAATCACATCAGAGCGCCCCATTGGTCGTCGTCGTAGAATTAGCTCTGTCATGATTGAGCGAGTTGAAGAGGTAGAAGAGGATCACGAATAATGGTGATGACTAATCCTGAGGATGTAAAGCTCGTTACTCTTGCAACAAATACCTTGGCACGTAGTGGAGCAGCTCAGGCTGCTGCCCTACGAGACACAACAGGTCGCACATATGTTGCTATCAGCGTCACCTCACCTTCATTAAACCTTGACGCCTTTGAAGCAGTCTTAACTGTCGCTCTTGCATCAGGTATTTCCGGAGTTGAGAGCGTCGTCGCTATCGGCGCGCAGCCAGGTAATGTGAAGGCGATCAAGGATTTCGCCCCTACCGCTACCGTCTATTACATCGCAGCCGACGGCCAAGAGATCTCGCTTTAACCGTTAAGATAGGCGCATGCGCGTCGTTCGATTTTCACCGCTGCCTGATGCAGGGCTCGGTTCCGACCCT
>JAURJS010000086.1 GCA_030832135.1 Candidatus Planktophila sp. | reverse complement strand
CCAAGATCGCAAGGGCACTGATTACCTTTTAGGTCCAACACATGAAGAGATGTTTACCTTGATGGTCAAGGGCGAGTACTCCTCATATAAGGATCTTCCACTCTCGCTCTATCAGATTCAGACAAAGTATCGTGATGAAGCTCGTCCACGTTCAGGAATCATCCGTGGTCGAGAGTTTGTGATGAAGGATTCATACTCATTCGATCTCACCGATGAAGGCCTTGTTGAGTCTTATCATAAGCATCGCGCTGCCTATATCAAGACCTTTGATCGCCTTGGAATGAAATACAACATTGTTTCTGCTGTTGCAGGCGCGATGGGCGGATCTTCATCTGAGGAATTTCTCGCTCCCTGCCCAACCGGTGAGGACACATACGTTCTCTGCCCAAGCTGTGGTTATGCAGCAAATGTTGAAGCTATGACAACCAAGGTTGCACCCGCTGATGCATCAGGTGTTGCCGCCCTTGAGGTATTTGATTCACCAAATACACCCACAATTGATTCACTCGTAGAACTCTTGAATTCAAAGTTTGGCGGGGGATACGTTGGAGCCTCGACGCTAAAGAATGTGATGTTGATGGCCGATACAACTGCGATCTCTGTTCTCGTTCCTGGAGATCGCGAGGTTGACCTCAAGCGTCTGCAAGCAAATATGCCAGGGGTTAATGAACTTTGTGTCTTTGAAGAGCCAGACTTTGCAAAGTTTCCAGGTCTCGTCAAGGGTTATATCGGTCCACAGGATGCAAAGAAGAATGGCATCACTGTCTATGCCGATCCACGAATTGCTCCAGGAACATCATGGGTCACGGGTGCAAATGTGAAGGATAAGCACGCGCTCAATGTGGTTACTGGTCGCGACTTTGAGGTTGATCACTATATCGAAGCTGTTGTTGTCCGCGAAGGCGATTCCTGCCCACGTTGCGATACCGCTGTGGTGATCGATCGCGCTATTGAGATTGGCCATATCTTCCAACTTGGCCGTAAGTATGCAGATGCCCTGAATCTCACTGTTCTTGATCAGAATGGCAAGAGCCAGGTAGTCACGATGGGCTCATATGGAATCGGTGTTTCACGCGCCGTTGCCGCAATTGCAGAACAGACTCATGACGAGATCGGGCTCGCATGGCCGGTTGAAGTTGCACCTGCAAAGATCCATCTTGTTGTTGCCGGAAAGGATGACTCACTCTTTGATGCAGCGGAGAAGATTGCGACAGATCTTGAAGCTCGCGGAATCTCGGTCATGCTCGATGATCGACGTGGCACAAGCCCAGGTGTGAAGTTTAAGGATGCTGAGCTCATCGGTATTCCAATGATTGTGGTTGTTGGTAAGGCCCTTGAACAGGGCAACGTTGAAGTACGTGTTCGCAAGAGCGGTGAGAAGTCAGAAGTGCCGGTTGCGCGCGCGGTAGATGCTATTGCAGAGACGTTAGCTTCAATTAAGTAACGTGTTCTACGACCTCTCCACCGTAACAGTCGTACTGCTCTTCCTTGCGATGTTCTCCGCTGGATTTGTCGATGCAATTGCAGGCGGGGGAGGTCTGATCCAAACGCCAGCGATGCTCTTAGCTTTTCCCAACAACAACCCAGTTGCCGTTGTGGGAACCTCCAAGACTGCTGCCTTCTTCGGCACATCGACTGCGGCTCTTAAATATCGTAAATCGATTAAGACCGATCCCAAGTTATTGATTGCGATGGTTATTCCAGCATTCATTGGATCCTGCTGTGGAGCGCTCCTTGCCTCAAATATCTCCGCTCAGAGCTTTAAGAGCGCAATCTTCTTTATGATGATTGCAATCTTTATCTATACCTTAGTCAAACCTGATCTCGGCAAGGTTCAAGTAGAGAAGCATTCCCAGAAGAAGTTGATGTATATCGGTGGCGCTGCTGCATTCGTTATCGGCTTCTACGATGGATTGATCGGCCCAGGCACAGGTACTTTGTTGATGATCTTCCTCGTTGCCGTAATGGGCTTTGCATTTGTCGGAGCTTCAGCAATTGCCAAAGTTGTCAATGCGATGACCAACCTCGCCTCAATCATTGTTGTCGGGTTGGGCGTTGGCATCCTTTGGAAGATCGGTCTCTTCCTCGCTATTGCCAATCTCGCTGGTGGGTATGCGGGCTCGCATGTTGCGATTAAGAAGGGCTCGGGCTTCGTCCGTATCTTCTACCTGATTGTTACGGGGCTGCTGATTCTGCGACTTGGATACTCGCTTTACATAGAGTAAATTGTGCTCCGTACCAACAGCACCAAGATGAAAAATTAAATAACAATAGAATAGGACGGCAAGGCAATGGCCCTTAAAGACCAGATCGCAGAACTTATTACTCCAGCGCTACAAGAAGCTGGTTACTACCTTGAAGATATCAACGTTGTCTCACCTGGCAACCACCGCATCGTTACAGTCATCGTCGATGGTGAAGCTGCCCTCAATCTCGATCAAGTAACTGTCGCATCCAAGCTCGTCTCAGAGCTAGTCGATGAGGCTCCATTTATGGGTGAAACACCATTTACTCTTGAAGTGACGTCGCCTGGAATCGACCGCCCACTTACCCTTCCGCGCCACTTCACCAAGAATGTCTCACGTCTGCTCAAAGTCACACAGAACGATGGCGTTGTCGTCACAGGTCGAATCACATCAAATACTGATCTCGATGTGACCCTCTCTGTCGTTGAGAAGAAGGTGACGAAGGATGTAACCATCCTGCTCGCAGATATCAAGCGCGCTGTTGTAGAAATTGAATTTAACCGAAAGGACGAGAACTAATGCATGTAGAGATGGAAGCGCTCGTCGCCCTTACCAATGAAAAGGGAATGTCGCTTGAGCAATTGATTCAAGCGATTGAAGTCGGAGTCTTGACCGCCTATAACCAGGGCCATGAACCTAATCGTTATGCCCAAGCGCGCCTCAATCGCGAAACTGGCGAGATTCAAATAATTATTCCCGCATTTAACGAACTCGGCGAGAAGATTGCAGAGGAAGTAGATTCACCTGATGGATTTGGACGGGTTGCAACCTCAACTGCCCGCCAAGTGATTAAGCAGGCGATGCGTGCAACAAATGATGCTGAGATTGTGGGGGAGTTCACCACTTCTGTAGGCGATGTAATCTCTGGCGTTATTCAACAAGGTCGCGATCCAAAGATGGTCAATGTCAATCTTGGTCGCATCGAAGGTCGCATCCCTCCACAGGAGCAGGTTCCAGGTGAGGTTTATGAGCACGGTGCACGTATTAAGTGTTTTGTAGTTGAGGTAAAGCAAGGAATGAAGGGCCCTGAGATCATGTTATCTCGTAGCCACCCTGGCCTTGTGAAGCAGCTCTTTGCCCTCGAAGTTCCTGAGGTGAAAGATGGAATCGTTGAGATTATGGGCGTTGCTCGTGAAGCGGGCCATCGCACCAAGATTGCAGTTCGCACACACCGCGCTGGCGTATCCCCAAAGGGTTCACTCATTGGCCCCATGGGTGCACGTGCTCGCGCAGTAATGGATGAGCTCAACGGCGAGAAGATTGACATCGTTGATTACGATGAAGATCCAGCTAAGTATGTCGCTCATGCTCTCGCCCCATCGAAGGTGAGCAGGGTTGAGATTGTCGACCTCGAGGCGCGTTCGGCGAAGGTGGTTGTCCCGGATTATCAGCTCTCTCTCGCAATCGGCAAGGATGGGCAGAATGCTCGCCTCGCCGCACGATTGACTGGCTGGCGTATTGATATCCACCCAGACGCTCCCACCGTGGAATAATGGGTAGCGGAATAGGAAATTAATGGGTGTTTCGGTAGACTCACCCCTGTTAATCAACATATTCGCGGTGAATATGTAAAGAAATGGATGCGAAAGATATGAAGCAAAAATGAGCTCGTTCACATCATGAGGTTCGACAACTAGGGCTCGCATCCCACAAATTTTTATGCGGGCCAAGACAGGAGAAATGTGTCAAAGGTCCGTGTACATGAGTTGGCAAAACAACTCGGTATGGAAAGCAAGGAAGTCCTTGCTAAGTTACAAGAGATGGGCGAATTCGTCCGATCCGCATCTTCCACAGTAGAGCCACCGGTAGCGCGTAAGTTAATTGCGCTCTTTCCCGATGGAAAGCCTGCTGAAGAGAAGAAGCCGGTAAAGAAAGCTGCGGCGAAAAAAGCAGCTCCAGCAAAATCAGAAGTCGATCCAGAACTTGCTGCCGAACTCGCAGCAGAGCTCGGTGTCGATCTTGCAGCGCTAAAGGCATCACGTGAGGCTGAACAAGCTGCCGCTGCATCAGCAGCTGCTGCACATGCAGCAACTCCAGATGTACCTGCAACTCCTACACCGCCTGTTCCAGGTGCACCAGTTGCACCACGTCCAGGAAAT